>NZ_JBVIRI010000001.1:738663-900119 GCF_055576225.1 Streptomyces sp. NPDC033845
GGCCGGCGGGGGGGCCCTGCGGGGGTCCGGCCCCTCCCCCCGCCACGGGGCCCTGGCGGTTTTGGGGGCGGCATTGGCCGGGCGGCGGGGGGGCCCGGCGCGGGGGGGGGGCCCCCCCGCCGCAACGGATCAACGACCGTTGAAGGCGTCCTTCAGACGGCTGAACAGTCCCTGCTGGCCGGGCTGGAACTGGCCCGTGGGGCGCTCCTCGCCGCGCAGCTTGGCCAGCTGGCGCAGCAGGTCCTCCTGCTGCGGGTCCAGCTTGTTCGGGGTGGTGACCTCCACGTGCACGATGAGGTCCCCGCGCCCGTTGCCCCGGAGGTGGGTGACGCCCCGGCCGTGCAGCGGGATCGACTGGCCGGACTGGGTGCCGGGCCGGATGTCGATCTCCTCCATGCCGTCCAGGGTCTCCAGCGGGCACTTGGTACCCAGCGCGGCCGCCGTCATGGGGATGGTGACCGTGCAGTGCAGGTCGTCGCCGCGCCGCTGGAACGTCGGGTGCGGGAGTTCGTGGATCTCCACGTACAGGTCGCCGGCGGGGCCGCCGCCGGGGCCGACCTCGCCCTCCCCGGACAGCTGGATCCGGGTGCCGTTCTCCACACCGGCCGGGATCTTGACCGTGAGGTTGCGGCGGGACCGGACCCGGCCGTCGCCCGCGCACTCCGGGCAGGGGGTCGGGACCACGGTGCCGAAGCCCTGGCACTGCGGGCAGGGGCGGGAGGTCATGACCTGGCCGAGGAAGGACCGGGTGACCTGGGAGACCTCGCCGCGGCCGCGGCACATGTCGCAGGTCTGCGCGGAGGTGCCGGGGGCGGCGCCCTCACCGGAGCAGGTGGTGCAGACCACGGCCGTGTCGACCTGGATGTCCTTGGTGGTGCCGAAGGCGGCCTCGTCCAGCTCCAGGTCGAGGCGGATCATGGCGTCCTGGCCGCGGCGGGTCCGCGAGCGCGGTCCGCGCTGCGAGGCCTGGCCGAAGAAGGCGTCCATGATGTCCGAGAAGTTGCCGAAGCCGCCGGCTCCGAACCCGCCCGCGCCGCCGCCGCCCGAGGAGGACAGCGGGTCGCCGCCGAGGTCGTAGACCTGCTTCTTCTGCGGGTCCGACAGCACCTCGTACGCGGCGTTGATCTCCTTGAAACGCTCCTGCGTCTTGGGATCGGGGTTCACGTCCGGGTGCAGCTCGCGGGCGAGCCGCCGGAAGGCCTTCTTGATCTCGTCCTGCGATGCGTCGCGGCGCACGCCGAGAACGGCGTAGTAGTCCGTGGCCACTTACGACTCCGCCAGGATCTGTCCGACGTAACGTGCCACTGCGCGTACCGCTCCCATCGTTCCGGGGTAGTCCATGCGGGTCGGTCCGACCACGCCGAGTTTGGCGACTGCTTCGCCGCCCGAACCGTAGCCGACCGAGACCACCGACGTGGAGTTGAGTCCCTCGTAGGCGTTCTCGTGGCCGATGCGTACGGTCATCCCCGACTCACTGGCCTCGCCGAGCAGCTTGAGGAGCACGACCTGCTCCTCCAGCGCTTCCAGCACCGGCCTGATGGTCAGGGGGAAGTCGTGTCCGAAGCGGGTGAGATTGGCGGTGCCGCCGATCATCAGCCGCTCCTCGGTCTCCTCGACCAGGGTTTCGAGGAGGGTGGCGAGGACCGTGGAGACGGTCGCCCGGTCCTCGGCCTCGAAGGATTCCGGCAGGTCCTGGACCAGCTGCGGGACGTCCGCGAACCGGCGGCCGACGACCGCTCCGTTGAGCCGGGCCCGCAGGTCGGCGAGCGGGGTCTCGCCGAACGGCGCCGGACAGTCCACCAGCCGCTGCTCGACCCGGCCGGTGTCGGTGATCAGGACGAGCATCAGCCGGGCGGGCGCGAGCAGCAGCAGTTCCACGTGGCGGACCGTGGAGCGGGTCAGCGAGGGGTACTGGACCACCGCGACCTGCCGGGTCAGCTGGGCGAGCAGCCGGACCGTGCGGCCGACCACGTCGTCGAGGTCCACGGCGCCGTCGAGGAAGTTCTGGATGGCGCGCCGCTCGGGCGTCGAGAGGGGCTTGACCCCGGCCAGCTTGTCGACGAAGAGGCGGTAGCCCTTGTCGGTGGGGATGCGTCCGGCGCTGGTGTGGGGCTGGGCGATGTACCCCTCCTCCTCCAGCACCGCCATGTCGTTGCGGACGGTGGCGGGCGAGACGCCGAGGGCGTGCCGCTCGGTGAGCGCCTTGGAGCCGACCGGCTCCTCGGTGCCGACATAGTCCTGGACGATGGCGCGCAGCACTTCGAGCCTGCGTTCGCTGAGCATCGCGCGCCACCTCCAAACGGTCGGTTCCGGTCGTCCCCCGATTGGCACTCACCGGGTTTGAGTGCCAGAGATCCCCGGTCAGTGTACGGCGGGCAGGTGCACCGCGGGCAAGGGAGCCCGTCACGGTAGCGTCGCGGCATGGACGTGCGATGGGAAGAGGCGGGCTGGGAACGGCTGGGTCCGCGGACCGGCCGGCGGCGGCTCCCGGTGTGGGACTGCACGGTGGGACTGGTGGTGGGAGACGGGTCGGTGCTCCTGGTCGACCCCGGCTCCAGCCTCCGCGAGGGCGCCGCGGTGCGGGCCGAGACGGAGCGGCTGACCGGTCGCCGGGTGACCCATATCGCATTCACCCACGGACATTTCGACCATGTGCTGGGGGTGGCGGCGTTCGCCGGGGCCGAGGTCTTCGGCCCGGTCGGCCTGGACACCGTCCTCGGCACCCCCGCCGGGCGCGAGGAGCTGCGCTCGGACGCGGTCCGGCATGGGCTGCCGGAGGCGGATGCCGCGGACTCCGCCGAGCTGCTGACCCCGCCCCGGCACCTGGTGTCCGGCGAGTGGACCCTGGAGCTGGGCGGGGTGCAGGTGCTGCTGGCCAACGTGGGCCCCGGCCACACCCCGCACGACCTGGCGGTGTTCGTGCCCGGCGGGGAGCGCGAGGTGGTGTTCTGCGGGGACCTGGTCGAGGAGTCCGGCGATCCGTCGGCCGGCCCGGACGCGGTGCCGGCCCGCTGGCCGGCCGCCCTGGACCGGCTGCTGGACCTGGGCGGCGAGGATGCCGCGTACGTGCCGGGGCACGGGGCGGTGGTCGACGCGGCCTTCGTCCGTGCGCAGCGCGCCACACTGGCGGACCGGTTCGGCGTGTCGTCTTGAACCGCGGCCCGCGGTCCCTATCCTCGGCCGGATGCGCGAATACTCCCCCGATCTGACGCCCGCCTGGAAGCGCCCCAAGCCGGTGCCGGAGGTGCCGGCGGACCGGGACCTGGTGGTGGAGGTGGCCGGTACGGAGTTCTGCGGGGCGGTGGTGGCCTGCGAGGGCGCCACGGTGACCCTGGAGGACCGCTTCGGCAAGCGCCGGGTGTTCCCGCTGGAGCCGCGCGGGTTCCTGCTGGAGGGCGCCGTGGTCACCCTGGTCCGCCCGTCCCGGGCGCCGGCCGCCCCGGCCCGGACCGCCTCGGGCTCGCTGGCCGTGCCGGGGGCCCGGGCCCGGGTGGCGCGGGCCGGCCGGATCTACGTGGAGGGCCGGCACGACGCCGAGCTGGTGGAGCGGGTGTGGGGCGACGACCTGCGGATCGAGGGGGTGGTCGTGGAGTACCTGTCCGGGGTGGACGACCTCCCGGCGGTCGTCGCGGAGTTCGGTCCGGCCGCGGACGCCCGGCTGGGGGTGCTGGTGGACCATCTGGTGCCGGGGTCGAAGGAATCCCGTCTGGCGGCCTCCGTGACGGGCCCGCACGTGCTGGTGGTGGGTCACCCCTACGTGGACGTCTGGCAGGCCGTGAAGCCCTCCGCGCTGGGCATCCCGGCCTGGCCGGTGGTGCCGCCCGGGCAGGACTGGAAGACCGGCGTCTGCCGGGCCCTGGGCTGGCCGGAGAACACCGGCGCCGCCTGGCAGCACATCCTGTCCCGGGTGCGCTCCTACCGGGACCTGGAACCGGCGCTGCTGGGCCCGGTGGAGCACCTCATCGACCACGTCACCACGGGGCCCTAGCGGTCGGGCTCAGGCCGTAGCGGCCGGGTCAGGCCGTAACGGCCGGGCTCAGTCGGTGAGGTCCCGGACCACGGCGTCGGCCAGCAGCCGGCCGCGCAGGGTGAGGACCGCGCGGCCCTCCTCGTAGGGGCCGGGCTCCAGCAGGCCCTCGGCCACGGCCCGCCGGGAGGCGGCCAGTCCGGCGGGGGCCAGCAGCGACAGCGGGCAGCCGGACAGCAGCCGGAGCTCCAGCAGGATCCGCTCCACCCGCCGGTCCTCGGCGGACAGCACCTCGCGGCCCGCCCCGGGCGAGCGGCCCTCGGCGAGCGCGGCGGCGTAGGCGCCGGGGTGCTTCACGTTCCACCAGCGCACCCCGCCCACGTGCGAGTGCGCGCCCGGTCCGGCGCCCCACCAGTCGGCGCCGCGCCAGTAGAGCTCGTTGTGCAGGCAGCGGCCGGCTGCGGAGGAGGCCCAGTTGGACACCTCGTACCAGTGGTAGCCGGCGTCCCGCATGGCCTCGTCGGCGATCAGATAGCGGTCGGCGTGCACGTCGTCGTCGGTCATCGGGACCTCGCCGCGGCGGATCCGGCGGGCCAGCTGGGTGCCCTCCTCGACGATCAGCGCGTAGGCGCTGATGTGGTCGGGGCCCGCGCCGAGGGCGGCCGCGAGGGAGTCGCGCCAGTCCTGGTCGGACTCGCCGGGGGTGCCGTAGATCAGGTCCAGGTTGACGTGCTCGAAGCCGGCCGCCCGCGCCTCCGCGACACAGGCCTCGGGGCGGCCGGGGGTGTGGGTCCGGTCGAGGATCCTCAGGACGTGCTGCTTGGCGCTCTGCATGCCGAAGGAGATCCGGTTGAAGCCGCCGGCCCGCAGCTCCGCCAGGTACTCGGGGGTGACGGACTCCGGATTGGCCTCGGTGGTCACCTCGGCGTCGGGGGCGAGCCCGAACTCCTCGCGGATCGCCCCGAGCATCCGGACCAGGTCGGCCGCGGCCAGCAGGGTGGGCGTGCCGCCGCCGACGAACACGGTCCGCACCGGCCGCGGGTCGTCGCCGAGCACCTTGCGGGCGAGGCGGACCTCGTCGGTGAGGGTGTCGGCGTAGTTGTCCCGGGAGGCCAGGACCCCGCCGGAGCCGCGCAGCTCGGTGGCGGTGTAGGTGTTGAAGTCGCAGTAGCCGCAGCGGGTGGCGCAGTACGGGACGTGCAGGTAGAAGCCGAGCGGCCGGGCCGCCGCGCCCTCCAGGGCGTGCGAGGGCAGGGCCCCGTCGTCGGGCTGCGGCTCACCGTCGGGCAGTGCGGAAGGCATGGGCCCATTGTCCCGCACTGCCCGGGTCGCCCGGACCGCCCGGCCGCGACCCGGCCGGGCGCCCCGCTACGCCTCGCGGGCGCCCTCGTACATCTCCTCGATGAGGTGCTTGAACTCGCGCTCCACCACCGGGCGCTTCAGCTTGAGGCTGGGGGTGAGGTCGCCGTGCTCCACGTCGAGGTCGCGCGGCAGGAGGCGGAACTTCTTGACCGTCTGCCAGCGCTGGAGGTCCTGGTTGAGGGTCTGGACGTAGGTCTCGATCAGCCGGTTGGTCTCCGGGGCGGCGACCACCTCGGCGTAGCTCTTGCCGGCCAGGCCGTTCTCGGCGGCCCAGCCGAGGATGGCGGGGCCGTCGAGGGCGATCAGGGCGGTGCAGAAGTTCCGGTCGGCGCCGTGCACCACGAGGTTGGAGACGTAGGGGCAGACCGCCTTGAAGCGGCCCTCGATCTCGGCCGGGGCGACGTACTTGCCGCCGGAGGTCTTGATCAGGTCCTTCTTGCGGTCGGTGATGCGGAGGTAGCCGTCGGCGGAGAGCTCGCCGATGTCCCCGGTGTGCAGCCAGCCGTCGGACTCCAGGACCTCGGCGGTCTTCTCGGGGAGGCCGTGGTAGCCCTCCATGATCCCGGGGCCGCGGAGCAGGATCTCGCCGTCGTCGGCGATGCGGACCTCGGTGCCGGGGAGCGGCTTGCCGACGGTGCCGGTGCGGTAGGCCTCGCCGGGGTTGACGAAGGAGGCGGCGCTGGACTCGGTGAGCCCGTAGCCCTCCAGGATGTGGATGCCGGCGCCGGAGAAGAAGAAGCCGATGTCCGGGGCGAGGCCGGAGGCGCCGGAGATGGCGGCGCGCAGCCGGCCGCCGAAGGCCTCGCGGAGCTTGGAGTAGACGAGGACGTCGGCGACCTTGTGCCTGGCGGTGAGGCCGAGGGGGGCGCCCGCGCGGCCGGTGCGCCGGAAGTTGTCCTGGCTGACCTTGGCGTACTCGCGGGCCGTTCCGGCGGCCCACTGGAAGATCTTGTACTTGGCGCCGCCGCCGGCCCGGGCCTTGGCCGCGACCCCGTTGTAGACCTTCTCGAAGATCCGCGGGACGGCCGCCATGTAGGTCGGCTGGACCACCGGGAGGTTCTCGATGATCTTGTCGATGCGGCCGTCGACGGCGGTGACGTGGCCGACCTCGATCTGCCCGGAGGTCAGCACCTTGCCGAAGACGTGGGCCAGCGGCAGCCACAGGTACTGGACGTCGTCCTGGTGGATCAGGCCGGTGGCGGTCATGGCCTTGGCCAGGTACGACCAGTTGTCGTGCGGCAGCCGGACCCCCTTGGGGCGGCCGGTGGTGCCGGAGGTGTAGATCAGGGTGGCGAGCTGGTCGGCGGTGATGGCCGCGACCCGGTCCTTGACCGCCGCCGGGTGCTTGGCCAGGTGCTCCCTGCCGCGGGCCTCCAGATCGGCCAGGGAGATCACCCAGCCCTCCGGGTCGCCCTCGGCGGGCACCGCGTCGGCGGGGTCCATCACCACGACGTGGACGAGCTCGGGGAGGTCGGCGCGGTGCTCGCGGGCCTTGGCCAGCTGGGAGGCGTCCTCGGCGATCAGCACCCGGCTCGCCGAGTCGGCCAGGATGTAGGCGGACTCCTCGGCGTTGGTGCTGGGGTAGACGGTGGTGGTCGCCGCGCCGGCGCACATCACGCCCAGGTCGGCGAGGATCCACTCCACCCGGGTGTTGGAGGCCAGGGCGACCCGCTGCTCGGAGCCCACCCCGAGCTCGACGAGGCCGGCGGCGATGGCGAAGACCCGCTCCGCGGCCTGGCCCCAGCTCAGCGACTTCCAGTCGTCGGGGCCGCCGGCGGCGGAGGGCACCGGATAGCGGTACGCCTCGGCGTCCGGGGTGGCTGCGACACGCTCAAGGAAGAGGGCCGCCACTGAGGGCGGGCGGTTCTCGATCATCGTCTGTGTGTCGCTCACGACATCCTCCGGACCAGGCGGCAGGGCTTGTGTAACTGGCGAGTAACCAACGAGCAGGCATCAGCGTAGGGGGCCGCCCGCCCGGCACGTAAGAGGCCTGGAGCTGCCGATTCATAACGAAAGCGGCCCCCGAGCCGGAGCACGGGGGCCGCTTCCGCATCCCGGGCGGCCGCCCGGGGCGCGTGGCGCGCTACTTCTTCTTGCCGCCGGAGTCGTCGCTGGACAGCACCGCGATGAAGGCCTCCTGGGGGACCTCCACGGAGCCGACCATCTTCATCCGCTTCTTGCCTTCCTTCTGCTTCTCCAGCAGCTTCCGCTTGCGGGAGATGTCGCCGCCGTAGCACTTGGCGAGGACGTCCTTGCGGATGGCCCGGATGGTCTCGCGGGCGATCACCCGGGAGCCGACGGCGGCCTGGATGGGCACCTCGAAGGCCTGCCGCGGGATGAGCTCGCGCAGCTTGGCGACCAGCCGGACGCCGTAGGCGTAGGCGGCGTCCTTGTGCGTGACGGCGGAGAAGGCGTCGACCTTGTCGCCGTGCAGCAGGATGTCCACCTTGACCAGGCTGGAGGCCTGCTCGCCGGTGGGCTCGTAGTCGAGGGAGGCGTAGCCGCGGGTCTTGGACTTCAGCTGGTCGAAGAAGTCGAAGACGATCTCGGCGAGCGGCAGGGTGTAGCGGATCTCGACCCGGTCCTCGGAGAGGTAGTCCATGCCGAGGAGGGTGCCGCGGCGCTGCTGGCACAGCTCCATGATCGCGCCGATGAACTCGGTCGGGGCGAGGACGGTGGCGCGGACGACCGGCTCGAACACGTCCGAGATCTTGCCCTCGGGGAACTCGCTCGGGTTGGTGACCGTGACCTCCTTGCCGTCCTCCTGGACCACGCGGTAGACCACGTTGGGGGCGGTGGCGATCAGGTCGAGGCCGAACTCCCGCTCCAGGCGCTCGCGGACCACGTCGAGGTGCAGCAGGCCGAGGAAGCCCACCCGGAAGCCGAAGCCGAGGGCGGCCGAGGTCTCCGGCTCGTAGACCAGGGCGGCGTCGTTGAGCTGGAGCTTGTCCAGGGCCTCGCGCAGGTCCGGGTAGTCGGAGCCGTCGAGCGGGTAGAGGCCCGAGAAGACCATCGGGCGCGGGTCCTTGTAGCCGCCGAGGGCTTCGGTGGCGCCGTTGTGCAGGCTGGTGATGGTGTCACCGACCTTGGACTGACGGACGTCCTTCACGCCGGTGATGATGTAGCCCACCTCGCCGACGCCGATGCCGTCGGAGGGGGTCATCTCGGGCGAGGAGACACCGATCTCCAGCAGCTCGTGGGTGGCTCCGGTGGACATCATCCGGATCCGCTCGCGCTTGTTGAGCTGGCCGTCGACCACACGGACGTAGGTGACGACGCCGCGGTACGAGTCGTAGACCGAGTCGAAGATCATCGCGCGGGCCGGGGCGTCCTTGACGCCGACCGGGGCCGGGACGGTGGCCACCACCTTGTCGAGCAGCGCGTCCACGCCGAGCCCGGTCTTCGCGGAGACCCGCAGCACGTCCTCGGGCTGGCAGCCCACCAGGTTCGCCAGCTCCTCGGCGAACTTCTCCGGCTGGGCGGCCGGCAGGTCGATCTTGTTCAGGACCGGGACGATCGCCAGGTCGTTCTCCATCGCCAGGTACAGGTTGGCGAGGGTCTGGGCCTCGATGCCCTGGGCCGCGTCCACCAGGAGGACGGTGCCCTCGCAGGCCGCGAGGGAACGGGAGACCTCGTAGGTGAAGTCGACGTGACCCGGCGTGTCGATCATGTTCAGGATGTGCGTCGAGCCCTGGCCCTCGCCCGAGGTGGGCGCCCAGGGCAGACGGACCGCCTGCGACTTGATGGTGATGCCGCGCTCACGCTCGATGTCCATGCGGTCGAGGTACTGGGCACGCATCTGCCGCTGGTCGACGACGCCGGTGAGCTGGAGCATCCGGTCGGCGAGGGTCGACTTGCCGTGGTCGATGTGAGCGATGATGCAGAAGTTGCGGATCAGCGCCGGGTCGGTACGGCTCGGCTCGGGCACGTGGCTGGGGATCGCGGGCACGCAGTGTCCTGATTCTCGGGTCGCAGACGGAAACGGTACGCAGACACCCATGGTCCCATGACCGGGCGAGTGTGCTCGGTTTGGGCCGCCCAAACCGGGCCTGGTAACCTGGGCAGCTGTGTCTCGTATGCCCTCTCAGCTGTCGGGACACAATTCGAGGATCAACTTCTGATCAAACTCTGAACCTGAAAAGGCTCTTTCGTGGCGAACATCAAGTCCCAGATCAAGCGGAACAAGACGAACGAGAAGGCGCGCCTGCGCAACAAGGCCGTCAAGTCCTCGCTCAAGACCGCGATCCGCAAGGCCCGTGAGGCCGTGGCCGCCGGCGACGTCGAGAAGGCCACCGTGGCTTCCCGCGCCGCCTCGCGTGCGCTCGACAAGGCTGTCTCGAAGGGTGTCATCCACAAGAACGCCGCCGCCAACAAGAAGTCGGCGCTGGCCTCCAAGGTTGCCTCCCTGCAGGGCTGAGCTCTCGATGTGAACGCCGGAAGGGAACCAGCGGGCCCTCTCATCCGCTCCTGACCGGCACTACGCGCCGCACGCGGCCTGCGTTCGCCACGCGGGTGCGGCGCACTGATCGGAAACCGAAGGCCCCGGCCCGCCCTCCCCAGGGCGGCCCGGGGCCTTCGCCGTACCCCGACGGGCCCGCCGGCCCCGGGGCCGGCGAGAGCCGGAGGAGACGCCCTAGCGGGGGCGTTGGGGGCGGGCGGCCCGGGCCACCGCCACGACGGCCTTCTCCAGGGCGTACTCGGGGTCGTCGCCGCCGCCCTTGACGCCGGCGTCGGCCTCCGCGATCGCTCGGAGGGCGTCGGCCACGCCGTCCGCGGACCAGCCCCGCATCTGCTGGCGGACCCGGTCGATCTTCCACGGCGGCATCCCCAGGTCCCGGGCCAGATCGCCCGGCCGGGCCCCGCGCGGGGCGGAGGCCAGCTTGCCGATGGCCCGGACGCCCTGGGCGAGGGCGCTGGTGATCAGTACGGGGGCCACTCCGGTGGACAGCGACCAGCGGAGGGCCTCCAGGGCCTCGGCCGCCCGGCCCTCGACCGCCCGGTCGGCGACCTCGAAGCTGGAGGCCTCGGCACGGCCGGTGTAGTAGCGGCCGACCACCGCCTCGTCGATGGTGCCCTCGACGTCCGCGCACAGCTGGGTCACGGCGCTGGCGAGCTCCCGGAGGTCGCTGCCGATGGCGTCCACCAGGGTCTGCGAGGCCTCGGGGGTGGCCGAGCGGCCCAGGGTGCGGAACTCGGTCCGGACGAAGGCCAGCCGGTCCCCGGCCTTGGTCATCTTGGGGCAGGCGACCTCCCGGGCGCCCGCCTTGCGCGCCACGTCCAGCAGCGCCTTGCCCTTGGCGCCGCCGGCATGCAGCAGGACGAGGGTGATCTCCTCGACCGGCGCGGCCAGATACCCCTTGACGTCCTTGATCGCGTCCGCGGACAGGTCCTGCGCGTTGCGGACGATCACGACCTTGCGTTCGGCGAACAGCGAGGGACTGGTGAGCTGGGCGAGCGTGCCCGGTTGCAGCTGCTCGGGGGCGAGGTCGCGGACATCGGTGTCGGCGTCCGACGCCCGGGCCGCCGCCACCACCTCCCGCACCGCGCGGTCGAGCAGCAGGTCCTCCTGCCCCACCGCGAGGGTGAGCGGGGCGAGCGGATCATCGGTGGAATTCTTCCTGGTGGCCATCGGCTCCAGCATCCCACGCCCCGCCGACACTCCCCCGCGTGCCGGAGAATGGTCCGGTGAACCTGCGACATGTACTGGTCCTGCCCGACCGCGACGCCGCCGAGGAGGTCGCCGGGGAGCTGTCCGACCGCTTCGGTCTGCCCGAGGAGCCCCAACTGGTCCGCGACGCCCTCGCCGGGGAGGACGACGCCGAGGACGCCCAGTGGCTGGTGGTGGTCGAGGACCCGGACAGCCGCTACGACCCGGCGGCCCTGGACGCCCTCGCCGACGAGTACGAGGGCTGGCTCGAAGCCCCCTGACCGGCCCGGGCGGCGGGACGGTCAGGCCTTGTGGACGATCTGGACGTCCAGATCCACCTCGATGCTGGAACCGATCGCCGCGATCCCGTGGGCCAGCATCGACTGCCAGTTCAGGGTGAAGTCCTCGCGGTGCAGTTCGGCGGTGGCCCGGCAGGCCGCCCGGGGCTCGCCCTCCAGCCCGGTGCCGACGCCCAGGTACCGGGTGTCCAGGGTCACCGATCGGCTCACCCCGTGCAGGGTGAGGGCTCCGGCGACCGCCCAGCGGCTGCCGCTGCGGTGGATGAACCGCTCGCTGTAGAACTCGACGGTCGGGTGCCGGGCGGAGTCCAGGAAGTCCGCCGACCGGAGGTGGTCGTCCCTCAGCCGCATCCCGGTGTCGATGCTCGCCGCGTCGATGATCACGTGCATGGAGGAGTCCTCCATGCGGTCGGCTATCCGGACCGCTCCGGCGAAGGTGTTGAACCGGCCCCGGATCCGGGCCAGTCCGATGTGCCGGGCCGTGAAACCGATCGAGGAGTGGCCCGGGTCGATCTCCCAGTGGCCCGGCTGCGGCAGCAGCGGCGGCTCCACCGGCTCCAGGACGACCTCCCGGTCGCCCGGCTGCGCGCCCTCCCCGACCAGGGTGCTCCCGTGGAACGGGGCGAAGCCCTCGGCCGACACCGACATCCGGTACTCGCCCTCCGGCACCGCCGCGGCGAACCCGCCGTACGGGTCGGTCTCCCCGCTCACCACGCGCCGGCCGATCGGGTCGGTCACCTCGAACCGGGCCTGCCGCACCGGCTGGTGCAGGGCGTCGAGCACCCGGCAGGAGAGCAACCCGGCCGTCGGCGGCAGGGTCAGTGTCGCGGTTGTGGACCGACTGGCGCTTCCGGCCGTCTCCAGCCCCCGCCGGCGACCGAACATGATGCATGCACCCCCGTGCTGATGGAACGTACGCCTGTTTGGCGAGAAGGCATTCGATCATGATGCCGGGTTCGGGGCAAACAGAACACGCCCGCCCGTCACGGGTGTCCCGTCGGCGGCGCCCGGCCGGCACCGCCCGCAGTGCGGCCCCGGACCCGGTGACCGCGACCGGGCCGTCGGTGTCGGTGCGCAGCACGGCCGCACCGCCCGCCCGCAGCCGCTCCAGGGTGGCCGGGGCGGGATGTCCGTACCGGTTGTCCCCGCCGACCGGGACGATCGCCAGGCGCGGCCGGAGCCGGTCGTGCAGGGCCGGGTCCTGGTGGGCGGAACCGTGGTGGGCGACCTTGAGGACATCCAACGCGGGCAGGTCCGGATGCGTCCGCAGCAGGGCCTGCTGGGCCGGCGGTTCGAGGTCGCCCAGGAGCAGCAGGCGCAGGCCACCGGTGCGGACCAGAAGCACCACGCTGGCGTCGTTGGGGCCCTCGGGCAGCGGACCGTCCGGCCGGGGCCAGAGCACCCGCCAGTCCACCGGTCCGGCCCGCCGTTCCTCGCCCGCGCGGACCGGGAGGACGGGGACCCGGGCCGCCCTGGCGATCCGGGCGACCCAGCGGGCCCGGTCCGGCGGCTCGGACAGCGGGCTGGTCTGGATCAGGCCCACGGACCGGCCCCGCAGCACCCCGGGCAGGCCTCCCACGTGGTCGGCGTGGAAGTGGGTGAGCAGCAGCAGCGGGATCCGTTCCACGCCCAGCAGCCGCAGACAGCGGTCCACCGCGGCCGGGTCGGGCCCGGAGTCCACCACCACGGCCGTGCCGGGACCCACCGGGAGCACCCCGGCGTCGCCCTGGCCCACCGCGCACTGGACGTAGACCCAGCCGGGCGGCGGCCAGCCGGTGGCGAGCCGGGTGAGCTGGGGCGGCCGCAGCACCGCCAGCAGGAGCAGCAGGGCCACCGGTACGGCCGCCACCGCGCAGGACCGGCGCCGCCGGCCGAGCCGGGCCGCGGCCAGGGCGAGCAGCAGCGTGACGGCGGCCAGCAGCAGCCCGCCGGCCCAGCCGCCGGGCCAGGACAGCTCCGCCCCGGGCAGGGCGGCCCCGCTCCGGGCCACCCGGGCGATCCAGCCCGCGGGCAGTGCCGCGCAGCGGGCGAGCAGCTCGGCCCCCTGGGGCCATACCGGGGCGACGGCCAGCGCCGCGAACCCGAGGATCGTGGCCGGGCCCGCCGCGAACTCGGCCAGCAGATTGCACGGCACACCGACCAGGCTGACCCGGCCGGCCAGCACGGCCACCACCGGCCCGCACACCGCCTGGGCCGCTGCCGCCGCGGCCAGGGCCTCGGCGAGCCGGGCGGGCGTCCCCCGCCCGCGCAGGGCCTCGCTCCAGCGCGGTGCCAGGGTCAGCAGGGCGGCGGTGGCGAGCACCGACAGCAGGAAGCCGTAGCTGCGGGCCAGCCAGGGCTCGTAGAGCACCAGCAGCAGGACGGCGGCGGCGAGCGCCGGGATCAGCGAGCGCCTGCGGCCGGTGGCGATCGCCAGGAGGGTGACGGCTCCGCAGGCGGCGGCCCGCAGCACGCTGGGCTCAGGCCGGCAGACCACCACGAACCCGAGGGTCAGGACGGCCCCGCACAGGGCGGTGGTCCGCAGCGGCAGTCCGAGCAGCGGGGCCAGGCCCCTGCGTTCGGTGTGCTGGGCGGAGGCGGGCGGCCCGATCAGCAGGAACAGCACGATGGTCAGGTTGGAGCCGGACACCGCCAGCAGATGCAGCAGATCGGTGGCCCGGAAGGACTCTTCGAGATCCGGCGGGATCCGGGAGGTGTCCCCGACGACCAGACCGGGCAGCAGGGCCCGCGGGTCCGGCGGCAGCCCGTCGGTGGCCTCCCGCAGCCCGGCCCGCAGCCCGCCCGCCAGCCGCTGGACGGTGTCCGGCCCGGCCACCGGCTCAGGCGGGACCGTGCCGGGCACCCGGAGCACCGCCACCGGCCGCCCACCGCCCTCGGCAGGGGCCAGCCGGGCCGTCACCGCGACCCGGGTGGAGGGCAGCAGCCGGGCCCATTCCGGGTTCCGCGCCAGCACCAGCACGGGGGTCTCCACCCGGGTGCGCCGGCCGTCCGGGGCGGTGACCCGGTTCAGCTCGGCCTCCAGCAGCACCCCGGGCGGGCCCCCTCGGGGCCGCCGGGGGTCCGTGGTCACGGTCAGCTCCACCGCCACCCGGGCATGCTCCGAGGCCAGCTCCGGCACCGGGCCGGCCCGCGCCTCGGCCCGGGCCAGACCCGCCACCGCGGCTCCGGTGGCCGCGCAGAGCAGGGCCGCGGCCACGGCCGTGCCGGTGCCCCGGCGCGGCCCGGGAGCCCGCCGCCCGACCAGCACCAGCGCCCCCGCCCCGGCGGTGGCCAGCCCCGCTCCGGTGGCCGTCCAGCCCCCGGGCAGCTCCAGCGCCAGCGCGGCGGCCAGCCAGGCCGCCCCGGCCGGGACCGCCAGCCGCAGATCGACCGGGCCCCGCCCCTCCGGGCGGGTCACGGCCGCACCAGCGGGCTGAGCTCGGCGAACCGGCGCTCGCCGATACCGGTCACCTGGCGGAGGTCGTCCACCGAGCGGAACCCGCCGCGGGTGGTCCGGAAGTCCACGATGTGCCGGGCCAGCACCGGGCCGACTCCGGGAAGCCCGTCCAACTGCTCCACGGTGGCGCTGCCCAGGCTCAGCGGCGGCCCGGCCGGGACGGCACCGGGCACGGCGGGCACCGGCGGTGCTCCCGGCGGCACGGGCACGTCCACCAGCACCTGCTCCCCGTCGGTCAGGATCCGGGCACGGTTCAGCCCGGTGGTGTCCGCGCCCGGCCGCACTCCCCCGGCGGCCGCCAGCGCGTCCGCCACCCGGGACCCGGCGGGCAGCCGGCGCACCCCCGGGTCCCGGACCTTGCCTCCGATGTCGACCACGATGCGCGCGGCGGCGGAAGGAGCCGCCACCGCGGGCCCGGGGGCGGACGAGACCAGGGCGACCGGGGCCGCCACCGGCTCCGGCCGGGCGGACCAGTACTGCCGGCCGGCGAAGAGCAGCGCCACGGCCAGGACCACCGCCACGGCGACCAGCGACCGGCGTTCCAGCCCGCAGCGGGCCTGCGCCCACAGCGGCAGCCGCTCCCGCACCGCGATCCGCCGGGCCTCCCCCGCCCCGAGCGCCACCGCCCCGGGCTCCGGAGCGGGCGGCAGCACCGGGGGCGGTGGCGGAACCACGGGCGGCGGTGCCCCGCCCAGCACGGCCGTGGCCCTCCGCCGCACCAGCAGCGGATCCACCGGACGCCGGCGCCGCCGCCGCTCCCGGAGGACCCGCACCGTGGACGGAGTGCTCGTGGAGAGAATGCTCGTGGAGGGGGAAGCAGGAGTGTCGGAGGCCGTCGGGACGAGCCAGGAACGCGTCGGAGATGTCATGCCACAGGACGGTAGGGAGAAATCCGCCGCCCCGTCCGGAACGACCGATTCCTGTGTACGGCCCGGCCCTTGTGGACATCTCCGTCACCCCGGGGGGTGATCAGCCTAGGGCGGCGGGGTGATCAGCGAGGCGACACCACCACGGCCAGCAGCCCCGGCCCGGTATGCGCGCCGATCACCGCGCCGACCTCGCTGACATGCAGTTCGGCCAGCCCTGGCACCCGTTCGCGCAGCCGGTCGGCGAGCTTCTCCGCACGCTCCGGGGCCGCGAGGTGGTGCACCGCGATGTCCACCCCGGCGGTGCCCGCCCGGTCGACGGCGAGCTCCTCCAGGCGGGCGATGCCCTTGGAGGCCGTCCGGACCTTCTCCAGCATCTCGATGCGGCCGCCGTCCAGCTGGAGCAGCGGCTTCACCGCCAGGGCCGAGCCGAACAGGGCCTGGGCGGTGCCGATCCGGCCGCCCCGGCGCAGGTAGTCGAGGGTGTCCACGTAGAAGAAGGCGGACATGCCCGCGGCCCGCTTCTCCGCGGCCGCCACCGCCTCGTCGGCGGAGCCGCCGGCCTCGGCGGTCTCGGCGGCGGCCAGGGCGCAGAAGCCCAGGGCCATCGCGACCATGCCGGTGTCCACCACCCGGACCGGGACGGGCGCGGTCCGGGCGGCGACCGTCGCGGCGTCGTAGGTGCCGGAGAACTCGGCGGACAGGTGGAGGCTGACGATCCCGGTGGCACCGGCCTCGGCGGCCGCGGCGTAGGCGCGGGCGAAGTCCTGCGGGCTGGGCCGGGAGGTGGTGACGGGCCGGCGCTTCTGGAGCGCCGCGGCGAGGCTCCGGGCGGAGATCTCGGTGCCCTCTTCGAGGGCCTCGTCGCCGAGGACCACGGTGAGCGGTACGGAGGTGATCCCGTGCCGCGCCATTGCCTGTTGCGGCAGGTAGGCCGTGGAATCGGTGATGATCGCGACATGGCGGGACATGAGCCGGAGGTTACCGCTCGGGGGCCGCCGGTGGCAGCTCGGGGCGCCTCCGGGTCAGGTGGTGGCCTCCGGGTGGGGCCGCTGGGCCGCCGACTTCTGCCAGGGGTAGGCCTTGGGCGGGGACGGCGGGGTCAGCGAGGGCCGGGATCCCGGCGCGGCCTGCGTCCCGGGCGCCTCCCCGTAGGGAGCTCCCGCCCCGGACCCCGCTCCCGGCTCCGCCAGCAGGTCGTCCAGGCTGCTGGGCCGGGACCAGTCGCGCAGCGCCCCCGACTCCACCTCGATCTCGGCGGACAGGGCGGTCAGGTCGTCCTCCGCGAACCGGCGCGCCCGGTCCCGGGCCGCCCAGCGCAGCGATTCCGCGGCATGGGTGATCCGCTCCGTGCGCTCCCGCAGCTCGGGCAGCCGCTCGGTGAGCCGGGCCTTGTCCGGTTCGGTCTCCAGCCGCTTCAGTTCCTCGTCCAGCTCGCGGCCGTGCTCGCCCAGCCGCTGGAAGAGGGTGAGGGACTCCCGGAGGGAGGCGTCGGTCCGCGCGCCCTCGGTCAGGGCCTGCTCGGTGGCCCGCATGGAGGTCCGCAGGTCCAGCCGGAGCTGGGCCAGGCTGCCCGCCACGCCGATCTGCCCGAAGCTCTTCGCCTTCAGGGTGGTGTCCTCGACGGCGCGCCGGGCCTGGGTCACCGTCCGGTCCACTCCCCGCTTGGCGGCGCCGACCACTTTGACCGTGGCCCACGCGCCGAGCCCCAGGACGGCGAACAGCATCAGCAGCGCAAAGACGATCAACGCGCCGGCGTCCATGGCGAACCCTTTCCCCTGGATGGTCCGAACGGCCTTCCGCCGGACTTACCGCTTCCCCTCCCACCGTAAACGCCGCGGGCAGGCCGGGGGTTCCAGCGGAACCCCCAACCTGCCCGTAAGGGAAACCCCTACTCCGTGCGGTCGACGGCGTCAGATGACGATGTTGACCAGCTTCGGGGCGCGCACGATCACCTTGCGGATCTCCGCGCCGCCCAGGGCCGCGACCACGCCCGGGTCGGTGACCGCCAGCTGCTCCAGGTCGGCGTCCGAGATCGTCGGCGGGACTTCCAGCCGGGCCTTGACCTTGCCCTTGACCTGGACCACGCAGGTGACGGTCTCGTCGACCACATAGGCCGGGTCGGCGACCGGGAAGTCCTGGTGGACCACCGAGTCGCTGTGGCCCAGCCGGTGCCACAGCTCCTCCGCGATGTGCGGGGCCAGCGGGGCGACCAGCAGCACCAGCCGCTCGGCGACCGAGCGCTCCAGCGGCCGGCCGGCCTTGGTCAGGAAGTTGTTCAGCTCGGTGATCTTGGCGATGGCGGTGTTGAACCGCAGTCCGGCCAGGTCCGCGCCGGCCCCGTCGATCGCCTTGTGCAGGGCGCGCAGGGTGGCCTCGTCGGGCTCGCCGTCCACCACGGTGACCGCGCCGGTCTCCTCGTCCACCACGTTGCGCCACAGGCGCTGCAGCAGCCGGTACTGGCCGACGACGGCGCGGGTGTCCCAGGGCCGGGAGACGTCCAGCGGGCCCATCGCCATCTCGTACAGGCGCAGGGTGTCGGCGCCGTACTCCTCGCAGATCTCGTCCGGGGTGACGGCGTTCTTCAGGGACTTGCCCATCTTGCCGTGCTCGCGCCTGACCTGCTCGCCCTGGTGGTACCAGCCGCCGTCGCGCTCCTCGACCTCGGCCGCCGGCACGTACACGCCGCGGGCGTCGGTGTAGGCGTACGCCTGGATCATGCCCTGGTTGAACAGCTTGTGGAACGGCTCCGCGGAGGAGACGTGGCCCAGGTCGAACAGCACCTTGGACCAGAACCGGGCGTACAGCAGGTGCAGCACCGCGTGCTCGGCGCCGCCCACGTACAGGTCGACGCCGCCGTGCGGGGCACCCTCGCGGGGGCCCATCCAGTAGCGCTCGATCTCCGGGTCGACCAGGGCCGAGTCGTTGTGCGGGTCCAGGTAGCGCAGCTCGTACCAGCAGGAGCCGGCCCAGTTGGGCATGGTGTTGGTCTCGCGGCGGTAGCTGCGGACCCCGGATCCGTCGCCCAGGTCCAGTTCGACGTTCACCCAGTCCTCGTTGCGGGACAGCGGGGTCTCCGGCTTGGAGGCGGCGTCGTCCGGCTCGAAGGTGCGCGGGGAGTAGTCCTCGACCTCGGGCAGTTCCAGCGGCAGCATCGACTCGGGCAGCGGGTGCGCGACGCCGTCCTCGTCGTAGACGATCGGGAAGGGCTCGCCCCAGTAGCGCTGGCGGCTGAACAGCCAGTCGCGCAGACGGAAGTTGACGGTGCCCTCGCCGATGCCGCGGTCGCTCAGCCACTGGGTGACGGCGGCCTTGGCCTCGACCACGCCCAGGCCGTCCAGGCTGATCTCGGCGTTGGCGGAGTTGACCAGGGCCGCGTCGTGGGAGACGAAGGCCTCGTCCCAGGCGGCCGGGTCGGTGCCGCGGTCGTCGGAGGGCTGGACCACGCAGCGCATGGGCAGCTCGAAGGCGCGGGCGAACTCGAAGTCGCGGCTGTCGTGGGCCGGGACGGCCATGATCGCGCCGGTGCCGTAGCCCATCAGCACGTAGTCGGCGATGAAGACGGGGACCTTGTCGCCGCTGACCGGGTTGACCGCGTACTCGCCGGTGAACACACCGGTCTTGTCCTTGGCCTCGGCCTGCCGCTCCACGTCGGACTTGGCGGCGGCCTGCTTGCGGTACGCGGCCACCGCGTCGGCGGGGGTGGCGTGGCCGCCGGTCCACACCTGGTGGGTGCCCTCCGGCCAGGCGGCCGGGACGAACCGGTCGACCAGCGGGTGCTCGGGCGCCAGCACCATGTAGGTGGCGCCGAACAGGGTGTCGGGGCGGGTGGTGAAGACGGTGACGGCCTCGTCGCCCAGCGCGAAGTCCACGCGGGCGCCCTCGGAGCGGCCGATCCAGTTCCGCTGCTGCAGCTTGATGGCCTCGGGCCAGTCCAGCTCGTCCAGGTCGTCCAGCAGCCGGTCGGCGTAGGCGGTGATCCGCATGTTCCACTGGCTCAGCCGGGACTTGAAGACCGGGAAGTTGCCGCGCTCGGACCGGCCGTCGGCGGTGACCTCCTCGTTGGCCAGCACGGTGCCCAGCCCGGGGCACCAGTTGACGGGCGCGTCGGAGGCGTAGGCCAGCCGGTACTCGTTGAGTACGGCGGCCCGCTCGCCCGCGGTCAGCGCGGCCCAGTCACGGCCGCCGGGGACCGCGCGGGAGCCGTCCGCGAAGGAGGCGGTCAGCTCGGCGATGGGACGGGCCTTGGCGGTGTCCGCGTCGTACCAGGAGTTGTAGATCTGCAGGAAGATCCACTGGGTCCACTTGTAGTAGTCCGGGTCGATCGTGGCGAACGAGCGGCGCTTGTCGTGGCCCAGGCCCAGCCGGCGCAGCTGGACCTTCATGTTCTCGATGTTGGCCTCGGTGGACACCCGCGGGTGGGTTCCGGTCTGCACGGCGTACTGCTCGGCGGGCAGGCCGAAGGCGTCGAAGCCCAGGGTGTGCAGGACGTTGTGTCCGGTCATCCGCTGGTGGCGGGCGAACACGTCGGTGGCGATGTAGCCCAGCGGGTGGCCCACGTGGAGTCCCGCCCCGGACGGGTACGGGAACATGTCCATGATGAACTTCTTGGGGCGGGCGGCCAGCGCCGGATCACCGGCCAGCTCACCGGTCGGGTTCGGGGCCTCGTAGGTGCCCTCCGCGTCCCAGACGTCCTGCCAGCGTGCCTCGATGTCGGCGGCCATGGCAGCCGTGTAGCGGTGCGCCTCGGCCGCCTCGGGGGCCGGGGTGTTCGTCTCGCTCATGATTTCTTCAAGCTCCATCGATCGTCTCTGCCGTCTCTGCCCGCTCAAACGAAAAAACCCCTCGCACAGGAGGGGACGCCGCGCCGAAGCCGACCATCGCGAAGGGGTCGGTCCTGTTCAGCGCGGCTCGGTAAGCAGAAGGCGTACGGCACGCATGG
Organism: Streptomyces sp. NPDC033845; assembly: GCF_055576225.1. NCBI lineage: Bacteria > Bacillati > Actinomycetota > Actinomycetes > Kitasatosporales > Streptomycetaceae > Streptomyces > Streptomyces sp. NPDC033845. Next base: position 759,183 of record NZ_JBVIRI010000001.1, read on the forward strand.
CGTCAGGGTACCGCAGCGCCCCCGAGGCCCGCTCGGACGACCAGTGGATGAAACGAGAAGCGGGCCATCCGATTCGGATGACCCGCTTCCCTTTTGTGGAGCTATGGAGAATTGAACTCCAGACCTCCTGCATGCCATGCAGGCGCTCTACCAACTGAGCTATAGCCCCTTGCTTCGCTGCCACCGGGTTCCCGCTCGGTTTCCCTTGCCGGTTCCCCTTGGCGACATCGAGAACATTACACGGTCATGGCCCAGGTCCAAAAATCGGTTTCGGCACCGCCCGGTTTGGGCAGGTACGTCAGGCTCGTTCGGGCTCGGTCAGGCCCTGGCGAACTGGTAGAAGCGTTTGAGCGTGCAGTGTTCGTCGAGCAGCCGGCCGTAGATCGGCTCCCCCTCCAGCTCGCGGTACGTCTCGATGGGGTCGCCTTTTATGATCAGCGCCCGCGCGCATTCCTCGCACCAGTACTGGTAGTCGGTGTTGACCGGGTCCATGTCCCGCACGATCGGCGTGCCGTTGTCGCACCAGTCGCACCGCCGCCGGTGTGCACCCATCCGTCAGCGACTCCCTCCCGTTCAGAGCCGTCCGGGCCGCCGGCTCCCCCTCCGGCCGTCCGATTCTGCCATGCCGGTGCCGGATGGGGCAGCAGGGACAAACGCAAGGATCCCGCCCCCTGTTGGGGACGGGATCCTGATTGTGGAGCTATGGAGAATTGAACTCCAGACCTCCTGCATGCCATGCAGGCGCTCTACCAACTGAGCTATAGCCCCGCTCTCCGGCGCTTCCCCCGCTGTTTCCCGCGGCGTTCGCTCCGAACAAGAAGAACCATAGCCTGTGACCAGCCGGAAAGTGAAATCCGCTGCCCACCGGCACCCGGCATCCGTCAGGTGTCGTCGCCGAGCACCGGCTCGGGCAGCGTGCCGGCGTTGTGCTCCAGCAGCCGCCAGCCCCGCGCGCCCTCGCCGAGCACGGACCAGCAGCAGTTGGAGAGCCCGCCGAGGCCCTCCCAGTGGTACGCGTCCAGGCCCAGCAGCCGCCCGATGGTGGTGCGGATGGTGCCGCCGTGGCTGACCACGACCAGCGTGCCGTTCGGACCCAGCCGGTCGGCGTGCCGGAGCACCACCGGGGCGGCCCGGTCGGCCACCTCGGTCTCCAGCTCCCCACCGCCGCGCCGGACCGGCTCGCCGCGCTTCCACGCCGCGTACTGCTCGCCGTACTTGGCGAGGATCTCGTCGTGGGTGAGGCCCTGCCACTCGCCCGCGTACGTCTCGCGCAGCGCCGGGTCGTGCTCGACCTTCAGCCCGGTGACGGCCGCCAGCTCGGCGGCCGTGGACGCCGCCCGGCCGAGGTCGGAGGCCACGATGGCGTCCGGGTTCAGCGAGGCGAGCAGCCGGGCGGCCCGGCGGGCCTGCGCCACACCGGCCTCGGTCAGCTCGATGTCCGTGGAGCCCTGGAACCGGCGCTCCAGGTTCCAGGAGGTCTGGCCGTGCCGCCACAGGACGATGCGGCGGCCGGACCGGCCGGCCGTGTCAGCGGATCCCGCGGCGCCCCCGGCACCGCTCGCGTCCGTCGTGCTCAGAACAGATCACCGTCCAGTTCCTCGTCACCCTGGGCGGCGCGGAGCGCGGCGTGCTCCTCGGCCTTGCCCTTGGTGAGCTTGGCGTCCTCGGGCAGCTCGATCTCGGGGCAGTCCTTCCACAGGCGCTCCAGCGCGTAGAAGACGCGCTCCTCGCTGTGCTGGACGTGGACCACGATGTCCACGTAGTCGAGCAGGATCCAGCGGGCGTCGCGGTCGCCCTCACGGCGCACCGGCTTGGCGCCGAGCTCCTTGAGGAGGCGCTCCTCGATCTCGTCGACGATCGACTTGACCTGGCGGTCGTTGGGCGCCGAAGCGAGCAGGAAGGCGTCGGTGATCGACAGCACGTCGCTGACGTCGTACGCGATGATGTCGTGCGCGAGCCGGTCGGCCGCCGCCTGGGCGGCGGTGGTGATGAGCTCGATGGAGCGGTCCGTGGCGGTCACTGGCCATGCTTTCGGGTCGAGGGCAGATCCTTACAAGGGTCTCATGCACAGCCGACACCGCCCACGCGATCGGTTCCGCCCCAGGTCAGGAAGGCTGATAGTCCTTTCCGAGGGTCACCACCACGTCCGCGTTGACCCCGTCGGGGGCGTTTCCGCCGGACCCGGCCGCCTTGACCGCGCTCTCCGGCACCCCGAGGGTCTTGGCGACCTCCAGCGCCTTCTCCCGCTGCGCCGCGTCCTGGTAGGTGACCTGGGTGGTGCTCTGGGTCCGGGCCGCCTTGCCGCCGTCGACGAAGGTGTAGCCGCCGTTGACCAGTGCCGCCTTGGCCGCGATCTGGGACTTCTCGGAGCCGGTGGCGTCGCGCAGGCCCACCTTCAGGGCCGCGGAATCGCCCTGGGAGGAGCCGGGGCTGCCGCCGAGGACCTCCTTGACCACCGTCCGGCCCGCCTCGTCGGTGAGGCCGCCGTCGGGCTTCAGGGCGAGCAGGTCGGTGCGGTAGGCGCCGGTCTTGGCGTGTTCGCCGAGCTTGGCCAGGGAGCCGCCGAGGGCCCGTTCGTCGAGCGAGGGGTCCAGGATCTGACCGAGCGCCTCGACGGTGATCACGGCCGCCTGGGCGTCTCCGGGGACCTTCCGCAGGGTGGCGAGCAGCACCTTGCCGAACCGCTCCAGCGGCTTGGTCTCCGGTTCGCCCGGGGCGCGGTGGGTGGCGTAGGCCACGGCCATCGCCCCGGTCAGGCTCTGCTTCTCGCCGCGCGGCACGGCGGGGGTCTTGGCCTTCGTGTCGGCGGGGATCGCGGTGTCGGTGTCGACCTCGATGCCGCCGACCCCCTGGACCAGGTTCTCCAGGTAGGGGGTGTCCAGCCGCCAGGTGCCGCCGATGCGGGTGCCGAGCAGGGAGTCCAGGGACTCGCGGGTGCCGCCGAGGCCGTCCTCGGACACCGAGGTGCCGAGGGGGACGGAGTCGCCGGCCTGGGTGGGCACCTTCAGGGCGTTGGGCAGCAGGACGGTGGCGCCCTTGCCGGTGGTGACGTTGTCGACCAGCAGGGCGGTCATGGTGCCGCCCCTCCTGGTGTCGTGGAGATGGACGACGATCACGTCGCGTTTCTGCGGGCCGCCCTTCGCGGTGCCGGCGGTGCCGCTCGCGGGGCCGTCCAGGAACGGCAGCTTGTCCTGGTACCAGAGGTAGCCGACGCCGCCGGCCACGAACAGGGCGAGCACGACGATCAGCGCGACCACCCGGTTGCGGCCGCGCCGGCGGGCCTCCTCGCGGCGTTCGGTGCGGCTCTCGGTGAACTTGAGCCAGTCGATGACGTCCTCGGAGTCCTCGTCCTGCTGGTCGAGGAAGGCGAACTGCTCGGTGCGGTAGTCGGGGGCGGAGTCGGCGGCCCGGCGCTGCTCGGGGAGCTGCGGCTGCTCCGGGGCGGCGGCCTGCTCCGCGGCGGGGTCGGGGGCGGGCGCCTGCTGCGGGATCCACTGCTGCTGGACGGACTGCACGGACTGGACGGGCTGGACCGGCTGCATCGGCTGCTGGAGCTGCTGCATCTGCCCGGTGTCGTACGTCTCGTAGCCGTAGTACTGCTGGGGCGCCTGCTGCGGGGGCAGCGGGCGCCCGTAGGCGTCGTAGCCGTACGGCTGCCCCTGGGCGTCGTACTGCTGCTGCGGCTGCTGCTGGTACTGGCCGTACTGCTGCGGGGGCGCCGCGGGCTGCTCGGCGGGCACCTGGGCGTACACCGGCTGCCCGTACTGGTCGTAGCCGATGAACTGCGGTTCCTGTCGGTCGTTCACCGCGGTGCCCCTCTCATGCGGAACCTCAGGCTCCGCGGTACAGCTCTCGCTTGTCGATGTACCGCACCACACCGTCCGGCACCAGATACCAGACCGGATCGCCCTGGGCGACCCGCACGCGGCAGTCGGTGGAGGAGATGGCCAGTGCCGGGACCTCCACCAGGGAGACCCCGCCTTCGGGCAGGCCGTCGTCCGTGAGCAGATGGCCGGGCCGGGTGACGCCGATGAAGTGCGCGAGGGCGAAGAGTTCCTCGGCGTTGCGCCAGGTGAGGATCTGCGCCAGGGCGTCGGCCCCGGTGATGAAGAACAGGTCGGCGTCGTCGTTGAGACGCCGGAGGTCGCGCAGGGTGTCGATGGTGTACGTCGGCCCGCCGCGGTCGATGTCGATGCGGCTGACCGAGAACTGGGGGTTCGATGCGGTGGCGATGACCGTCATCAGATACCGGTCCTCGGCCGCGGACACGGCGCGCTGCGACTTCTGCCACGGCTCGCCCGTGGGCACGAACATCACCTCGTCGAGGTGGAACAGCGCGGCCACCTCGCTGGCGGCCACCAGGTGTCCGTGGTGGATCGGGTCGAATGTCCCGCCCATGACCCCGAGCCGGCGTTTGACCGGACCGGTAGGCGTCTCCTGCTCTCCCATGAGCGCAGACCCTACCGGCCCGGCGCCGCCTTGCCGCCGTCGCGGTGTGACCGGATGGCCCTAGCGGTCGCGGTTGAGGCGCGTGGTCACCCAGAGCATCAGCATGAGCACGACGAAGGCGCCGCCGCCGGTGAGGTACGGGTTGAGGCTGTCGTGGTTGCCGCCGTGCTTCTCGACCTCCTCAGAGGCGAGGAGAACCAGGCTCTGGGCGGTGGTGGGGAGGCTCATCAGGCAGGTACCAATCGGGTCGGGGGAGCGGGCGGAGACTTCGCTCACATCGTATGCGGGGGCCTGGGCACGCTCACGCCGACTCAGGCGTTGGAGAGGATAGACGCAAGGCCTAGTGGTCCGATCAAGGGGGAGGCGCGATGTCCGACACGGGAGCCAGGGGTTTCGAGAAGCTGCCGGCGAGGGACCGGAGGAGGTTCCCGGGGATCTCCTCGCGGGCGTACGAGCATCCCGCGGACCGGTCGGCGCTGGTGGCGCTGCGGAAGCTGAGCGGGTTCGACACGGTGTTCAAGGCGCTGAGCGGGCTGCTGCCCGAGCGGAGCCTGCGGCTGCTGTTCCTGTCGGACTCGGTGCGGGTGGGCGAGACCCAGTTCCCGCACCTGCACGAGATGCTGCGGGACGCCTGTTACATCCTGGACCTGGAGAAGGTCCCCCAGATGTACGTGCAGCAGGACCCGCGGCCGAACGCCATGTGCATCGGGCTGGACGAGCCGATCATCGTGGTCACCACCGCGCTGGTGGAGCTCCTCGACGAGGAGGAGATGCGGGCGGTGGTGGGCCACGAGGTGGGCCACGCCCTGTCGGGCCACTCGGTGTACCGGACGATCCTGCTGTTCCTGACCAATCTGGCGCTCAAGGTCGCCTGGATCCCGCTGGGGACGGTGGCGATCACCGCGATCGTGACCGCGCTGCGCGAGTGGTTCCGGAAGTCGGAGCTGTCGGCGGACCGGGCGGGGCTGCTGGTGGGGCAGGACCTCCAGGCCTCGATGCGGGGCCTGATGAAGCTCGCGGGCGGCAACCACCTGCACGAGATGAACGTGGACGCCTTCCTGGCGCAGGCCGAGGAGTACGAGGCGGGCGGGGACCTGCGCGACTCGGTGCTGAAGATCCTCAACATGCTGCCGCGGACCCATCCGTTCACCACGGTGCGGGCGGCCGAGCTGAAGAAGTGGGCGGAGAGCCGGGACCACCAGCGGATCATGGACGGCCACTACCCGCGGCGCGAGGAGGACAAGGACACCTCGGTGACCGACTCCTTCCGGCAGTCCGCCTCGCACTACGCGGACTCGGTGCGGGGCAGCAAGGACCCGCTGATGAAGCTGGTCGGGGACATCGCGGGCGGGGCGGGCGATCTGGCGGGCTCGCTGCGCGACCGGTTCACCGGAGCGGGCGCCTCCGGCTCCGGCTCCGGCGGCAAGGAGCGGGGCCAGGACGACCGGGGCGAGGACAGGCCCGGCGGGGGCCCGGGGGCCTAGGGACCGGGACTGACCGGGGCGGGGCCCGCCACTCCGGCCGGCACCCGTGTCGGCGCCGCCGGTGGGGCGGGCGAGGCCGGTGGGCCGGGTGCCGGGGTGGGCTGCTCCTGAGTGGCCAGCACCCCGCAGAGTCCGCCGCCCCGGCGGGCCGGTCCGCTGGCGAAGGGGTCGGTGGCGGCCGGCCCCACCGTGGTGGACCGGGCCCCGGCGGGCAGCGGGGTGAAGGCGCGGGACGGGTCGGCGGCGCAGTCCTGGGGCCCGGCCAGCACACGGGCGGACAGCAGCTCGGTGCGCCGGGCCACCAGGTCGTCGCGGTCGAACCGCATCCGCAGTTCGCGGCGGACGGTGAACAGGGAGGCCCCGGCGAGGGCGGCCTCCGGCCCGGCGGCGGCCGGGCGGACCGCGTAGACGAAGGTGTGGTCGGAGGTCACCTGGAGCACGTCCGGGGCGATCTCCTCGAATTCGAGGGTGCCGAACACCCGGATCCTGGGGTCGGCCAGGACGGCGACGGCCGGGTCGATGCGGACCAGCCAGCCGGTGGCGGCGTATCGGCTGTCGTTGCCGGTGGTGCCGGTGGTGCCTGGGGTGCCCGTGCTGCCGGTGGTGCCGGCGGTGCCGATGCTGCGGTCGAACTGCTCCTGCTGGTCGGGGTCGAGCAGCAGCCGGACCGGCCGGGAGGAGTTGCCGGCCAGCACGTCCGGGTCCAGGGAGGAGGCCACCAGATAGTCCTTGGCCACCGACAGCGCGGTGACCACCTGGGCATCGGTGAAGTGCCGGGTGCGACGGACGGCCGGCAGGGTGATTCCGGAGGCCCCGGTGCGGTACTGGGCGGCCGGGCTCCTGGCGTACAGGTCGGCGGGCCTGCCGCCGGGCACCGTGTCGGCGGGGGCCAGCGGGACCACGACGGCGGCCAGGGGTTCGGCGTGCCCGGCGGGCGGGGCGGCGTAGGGATCGCGCATGCCCATGTAGACGGCCGCGGCGAAGGCCAGGGCGATCAGCAGCACCAGCAGCATGCCCTGGCGGGCGCCCCGGCCGGGGCTGTCGGGACCGCGGCCGGGCCGGCCGGAGGACCAGACGGACCGGCTGCGGACGGCGCGCGCGTGCTCGCCCATGCGCTCGTCGGCGGAGAACTCCTGGAGCCGGGCGGCCCGGACGAAGTCCTCGTCGAACACCACCGCCCGGTACTCGTCCGGCCGGTACTCCTCCTCGCCACCGCCGGTGCCTTCGGGGGTGCCGTCAGCTGGATCTCTCGGTACGGCCATGCGCATCTCCCTGCTCCGGGAGGGGGTCGTACCTTCAGGGTTGGCGGCCCGCGGGGTACGTAAACGCGCCATCGCCACTGACTTCGGTCAGCGGGGTCCGGGCGGGCGGCGGGGCCTGGCCGGAATCACCCGATGCGCCGCGGTAGACGGCGATGAAGGCGAGCGCGACCATCCCGATCCCCATGACGACGGCGAGCAGCACCGCGACCGGGCGCAGCCAGCGGGAGCGGCCGCGGTAGGGGCGCAGGGCCCCGCCGTGGACTCCGTACGGGCCGTAGCCGTAGCCGTGGGTCCCGTCGTGCCCGTCGTAGAGGTGGTCCGGCCAGTCGTCCGGATGGCCGTCCTCGGGACGGCCGAACGGATAGCCGTCCCAGCCCTCGTCGTCGCCGGGGCGGCCGCGCGCTACGGCGCGGGCCGCTTCGGCTTCGCGCAGCCGCTCGGCCGCGCTCGGTTCATGGACTTCGGCACCCCGGACGAAGGCCTCGTCGAAGACCACGGAGGCGAAGTCCTGGTCCGCGCCGCCACGGTCTTCGTGCTCGCTTTCGGGGTTCCCGTCGTCCGGGATCGGCTTGCCCCCCACGTCGTCCGGCACGGGTCCAGCGTAGCCCCGGGGGGCCGCTTTGGGCAGGGCGTAGGCCCGATTCGGCCACCCGGAGCGGGGGGTTCGATTACCGAACGTGACCGTCGCCGGTGACGATGTACTTGGTGGAGGTGAGCTCCGGGAGGCCCATGGGGCCGCGGGCGTGCAGCTTCTGGGTGGAGATCCCGATCTCCGCGCCGAAGCCGAACTGGCCACCGTCGGTGAACCGGGTGGAGGCGTTCACGGCGACGGTGGTGGAGTCCACCAACTGGGTGAATCGGCGGGCGGCGGCCTGCGAGGTGGTGACGATGGCCTCGGTGTGGCCGGAGGTCCAGCGGCGGATGTGCTCGACGGCCTCGTCCAGGGAGCCGACGACGGCGGCGGCGATGTCGTAGGAGAGGTACTCGGCGGCCCAGTCCTCGTCGGTGGCGGGCAGGGCGGTGACCTTGCCGCCCTCGGCGGCGGCGAGCACGGCCGGGTCCCCGTGGACGGTGACCCCGGCCTCGGCGAGGGCGTCGAGGGCGCGGGGCAGGAAGGCCTCGGCGATGTCCCGGTGCACGAGGAGGGTCTCGGCGGAGTTGCAGACGGAGGGCCGCTGGGCCTTGGAGTTGACGAGGATGTCCACGGCCATGTCGAGGTCGGCCTGGGCGTCCACATAGACGTGGCAGTTGCCGGTGCCGGTCTCGATGACCGGGACGGTGGACTCCTCGACCACGGTCCTGATGAGGGAGGCGCCGCCGCGCGGGATGAGGACGTCGACGAGGCCGCGGGCCCGCATCAGCTCGCGGACGGAGTCCCGGGACTCGCCGGGGACCAGCTGGACGGCGTCGGCGGGCAGGCCGGTGCTCGCGACGGCGTCGCGGAGGATGGCGACGAGGGCGGTGTTGGAGGCGTAGGCGGAGGAGCTGCCGCGGAGCAGGACGGCGTTGCCGGACTTCAGGCAGAGGGCGGCGGCGTCGACGGTGACGTTGGGGCGGGCCTCGTAGATGATGCCGACGACTCCGAGGGGGACCCGGACCTGTCGGAGGTCGATGCCGTTGGGGAGGGTGGATCCGCGGACGACCTCGCCGACGGGGTCCGGGAGGGCGACGACGTCGCGGACGTCGGAGGCGATGGCGGCGACCCGCTCGGGGGTGAGGGTGAGCCGGTCGATGATGGTCTCGCTGGTGCCGGCGGCGCGGGCCTTGTCGGTGTCGACGGCGTTGGCCTCGATGATCTCGGCGGTACGGGCCTCCAGCGCGTCCGCGATGGCCAGCAGGGCGGCGTCCTTCGCGGCCCGCGGGAGCGGGGCGATGGCGGCGGCGGCCGTGCGGGCGGCTCGCGCGGTGGCGATCACGGGTGAGGCTGCGGTGGCGGGGGCGCCGGCGTGCGAGGTCATGGCGCCAAGGGTAGTCGCGGGGGTGCTGGGCGGGCGGCGGGGTTCCGCCCTGCGAGACGGGGGCGGCGGCCGGGTTCGGCGGGGCCGCCGCGCGGTGCCTCTCCCCCGCCCCGGACCCCGGGGCCCGCCCGGGCCGCCCCGGCGGGCCGTCAGTACGGGTGGACGCCGACCGGGTGGGCGGGCGGCGGGCCGTAGCCCTCGGCCACCCGCTGGTGGTAGGTGGCCCGGTCGATGACTTCCAGGCCGACGATCTCCCAGGCCGGGAGCCGGGCCGAGGAGCGGTGTTCGCCCCATAGGCGGAGGGCGACGGCGGCCGCGTCGTGCAGGTCGCGGGCCTCCTCCCAGTACCGGATCTCGGCGTGGTCGTCGGCGTACCGGCTGGTGAGCAGGAAGGGATGGTCGTGGGCCAGCTGTTCCAGGCCGCGCCGGACCTCGTCCAGGGGGACCGGTTTGCCGGAGACGCTGAGGGTGACGTGCCACAGGCGGGACGCGTCCTGTTCCGCTTCCTCGTCGCCGCCGCCCGCGACGCTGGTCAGCGCTCGTCTCACCCGTCGCCTCCTCTGCCCTGCGTAGGTGCCCGCCTCCCACAGTTGACCAGTCCGCGGCCCGCTTCGCGGTGGTTTTGCAGAACCTCAGCCCTGTAGCAGAACCAGATCGTCCCGGTGGACGACCTCGCGTTCGTACGCCGGTCCGAGTTCCCGCGCGAGCTCGCGAGTGGAGCGGCCCAGCAGCTGCGGGAGCTCCTTGGCGTCGAAGTTGACCAGGCCCCTGGCGACGGGCCGGCCGTCGGTGGAGCGGAGCTCCACGGGGTCGCCGGCGACGAAGTCACCGCCTATGGCGGCGATGCCGGCGGGGAGCAGGGAGCTGCCGCGTTCGGTGATGGCGCGGACCGCTCCGTCGTCGAGGACCAGGTGGCCCTGGGGGGTGGAGGCGTGCTGGAGCCAGAGCAGCCGGTCGGCGGAGCGGCGGCCGGTGGCGTGGAAGTGGGTGCCGGTGGGGCGGCCGGCGAGGGCGTCGGCGGCCCGGCTGGCTGAGGTGAGGACGACGGGGATGCCGGCGGCGGCGGCGATCCGGGCGGCCTCCACCTTGGTGACCATGCCGCCGGTGCCGACCCCGGCCTTGCCGGCACTGCCGATGGTGACGTGGGCGATGTCCGCGGGGCCGCGGACCTCGTCGACCCGGGTGCTGCCGGGGAGGGCGGGGTCTCCGTCGTAGAGGCCGTCCACGTCGGAGAGGAGGACCAGGAGGTCGGCGCGGACCAGGTGGGCGACGAGGGCCGCGAGCCGGTCGTTGTCGCCGAACCGGATCTCGTCGGTGGCGACGGTGTCGTTCTCGTTGACGACCGGGAGGGCGCCCATGGCCAGCAGCTGGTCCAGGGTGTTGTAGGCGTTGCGGTAGTGGGCGCGGCGGCTGGTGTCGTCGGTGGTCAGCAGGACCTGGCCGACGCGGAGGCCGTAGCGGGCGAAGGAGGCGGTGTAGCGGGCGACCAGGAGGCCCTGGCCGACGCTGGCGGCGGCCTGCTGGCGGGCCAGGTCCTTGGGGCGGCGGCGCAGTCCGAGCGGGGCGAGTCCGGCGGCGATGGCCCCGGAGGAGACCAGGACGATCTCCTTCTCGCCGCCGCCGCGCACCTTGGCGAGGACGTCGACGAGTGCGTCCACCCGGTCCGCGTCCAGCCCGCCGGCCGCCGTGGTCAGGGAGGAGGAGCCGACCTTGACCACGATCCTGCGGGCGTCCACGACACCCTGCCTAGCCCCTGCCACGTTCTCCCCAAACAACGGTTCCAGCGGTACGTCACTCAATTTACGGGGTGTGGCGGGGGGCGTGCGCGGCGGTTTCAGACCGTGGACGTGCTGCGGGGCTGTTCCGGCTCCGGGGCGGCGCCGGCCGCCCCGGGGACCAGGATCCTGCGGGACAGCAGGTAGGTGAACGGGATCGCGACCACGGCCGCGGCCAGCGGGGCGATCTTGGTGTTCATGCCGGCCCAGGACACCAGGGCGTAGAGGCCCACCGACTGGATCACGTAGTTGGTGACGTTGGTCAGCGGGAAGAGCAGGAACTTCTTCCAGGTGGGCTTGGTGCGGTAGGTGAAGTAGGTGTTCATGAAGAACGACCCGATCATCGACAGCACGAAGGCCAGCGTGTAGGCCGCGAAGTACGGCATCCACGGGTGCAGCAGCAGGTAGATGCCGAAGAAGGTGGCGGTGTTGACGCCGCCGACCAGCCCGAACCTGATGATCTGCGCCAGCTGGTCCTTCACGCGGCGTCCCGTCCGACGGCCCGGTCGAGGTCGTGCCCCAGGTCGCGGTCCCGGTGGAAGTCGACCCCGTGGGACTCCTTGACGAGGAAGTGCGGGCGGCGCTTGGTCTCGTAGTAGATGCGGCCGATGTACTCGCCGATCAGGCCCAGCATGCTCATCTGCACGCCGCCCAGGCCGACGATGATCGCGACCAGGGTGACGTAGCCGGGGGTGGTGATCCCGGTGGTGAGCGCCTGGATGATGATGAACAGGCTGTAGAGCGCGCCGACGACGGTGAGCGCGGCGCCCACCCAGATCGCCAGCCGCAGCGGCCTGTTGTTGAAGGAGATCAGGCCGTCCATGGCGTAGTTCAGCAGGGCGCCGAACTTCCACTTGGTCTCGCCGGCCTCGCGCTGCGCGTTCTGGTAGTCGAACGTGATCGTGTCGAAGCCGATCCAGGAGAACAGGCCCTTGGAGAAGCGGTTGCACTCCGGGAGGGAGAGGAGCGCGTCCACGGCGGAGCGGGACAGCAGCCGGAAGTCGCCGACGCCGTCGGTGAGCTCCACGTCCACCCAGCTGTTGACCATGCGGTAGTAGAGGCTGCTCAGGGCGCTGCGGACCTTCTTGTCGCCCTCGCGGTTGCGGCGGGCGATGATCTGGTCGTGGCCCAGGGCGTAGAGGTCGAGCATCTTGCCGATGAGCTCCGGCGGGTGCTGGAGGTCGGCGTCCATGATGACCACGGCGTCGCCGGTGGCCTCGCGCAGCCCGGCCAGCATCCCGGCCTCCTTGCCGAAGTTGCGGCTGAAGGAGACGTAACGAGTCTGTTCCGGGTTGGCCTCGGCCAGCTTGCGGAGCCTGTCGAGGGTTCCGTCGCGACTGCCGTCGTCGACGTAGCAGACCTCGTACTCCACGGGCAGGGCGTCGAGAACCCTGCGGATCTCCAGGTCGAAGCTGTCGATGACCGCTTCTTCGTTGTAGCAAGGAACGACTACGGACAGCTTCGTCATGAACACTTCCTGCTGAGGCGGATCCGCATGCCCCTATCCGCATGCCATAGAAGTATGCACTCCCGCAGGTCGACTGCCGGAGTCCGCCGGAACACACGGTAGCTTTGACGGGTTGAGCGGAACGGAACAAATAGGGATCGAGGTGCACGTGCCTGACGTCTCCGTGGTCGTCATCGTCTACAACGACGCAGAGCGTCTGCCGACAGCCGTCCAGTCGGTTCTGGACCAGACCCTGCACGGGGTCGAGGTCGTGATCGTGGACGACTGCAGCAAGGACCGGTCGTTCGAGGTGGCGCAGGGCCTGGAAGCGGCGCATCCGGGGAGAGTGCGGGCGTTCCGGCTGCCGCAGAACAGCGGTGGCTGCGGGGCCCCCCGCAATCACGGCATCCAGCAGGTCACCGGCGAGTACGTCATGTTCCTGGACAGTGACGACGTGCTGGAGCGGAACGCCTGCCGGAACATGCTGGAGGCCGCCGAACGCACCGGCGCCGACCTGGTGTCGGGCATGTCCGTGCGGGTGCACCTGGACAACCGGTTCGGGAAGACCACCGAGTGGTACCCGTGGATCTACTCGCGGACCCGGACGCTGGAGTCCATCACCGAGTACCCCGACCTGCTGGTCTACGACACGCTCTCCACCAACAAGTGCTACCGGCGGTCCTTCCTGCTGGACCAGGGCCTGGAGTTCCCGGTCGGGATCCACTACGAGGACCTGCTGTTCTCGGCGCAGGCCTATGTGGCGGCCAGCCGGATCACGCTGATCCCCAACCACGTCTACTTCTGGAACGTGCAGGAGAACGCGGCGGCGAAGTCGATCAGCAACCGGCGGCACGAGATCGCCAACTTCGTGCACCGGATGGAGATCCACCGGCGGGTCGACGAACTCCTCGCCGAGCACGGGCACGACGAGATCAAGTCGGTCAAGGACGCCAAGTTCCTCAAGCACGACCTGGTGCTGCACCTCCAGGACCTGCACCTGCTCGACGACGAGTACCGGCACGAGTTCGCCCGGCTGGCCAACGGCTATCTGGAGGGCATCGACCCGGCCGCCTACGAGCAGGTCAACCACCTGCAGGCGATCTGCGCCTACCTCCTCGGCAAGGAGGACTGGGACAACCTGCTCCCGGCCGCCGAGTCGATGACCAACCGGGGCCGGCTCACCTCCTCGCTGACCGAACGCGACGGCCGCGTCTACTGGTGCGCCGAGCACCTGGACGAGGCCGAGGGGCGCCGGATACTGGACGTCACCGCGCAGGGCTTCCACACCACCCCGCTCGGCTCGCTCACCCTCGGCAACCGGCTGACCTCGTACGCGGACGACGGGCGCGGCACCGTGACCCTGTCCGGCCGGGTCGTCAACCCGCTGGGCCGGATCGCCGCGGACGCCCCGCTGAAGGCGGAGCTGGAGTTCCGGGCCCGCCGGCAGATCGGCGTGAAGCCGTTCTCGTTCCCGGCGCAGGCCGTCCGCAACACCGGGGACGCGGTCGAGTGGACCGTCCGCGCCGACATCGCCAGGACGGTCCGCCCGCTGGGCATCATCGACGCGGTCTGGGACGTCCGGCTGAAACTGACCGCCGGCGACGAGAAGATCACCACCCGGGTCTCGGTGGGCGGGGTCGATTTGGAGAAGGCGACCGCGCTGCGGGTCCGCCCCCGGCTGACCCGGCTGGTCTCCGACCGGTTCGAGCCGGAGATCACCAAGAAGGGCAACCTGAGCTACGTGCTGGTCGCCGAGGGCGCGGCCGCCGTGCGGACCCAGGCGCTGATCGGCAACGCCATGCACGGCAAGGCCGCCGGACTGGTCAAGCGGAGCCTGAAGAAGGCCCTGAAGACCAAGCGGAACATGGGCTCGGGCGAGCAGAAGGTCAAGGTCTACCACGAGGTCTTCTCGAAGCTGCCGATCAAGAAGGGCCTGGTCGTCTTCGAGAGCCACATGGGCAAGCAGTACAGCGACAGCCCGAAGGCCGTCTACGAGGAACTGGTGCGCCAGGGCGTCCCGTTCGACGCGGTGTGGTCCTACGCGGGCGCCAAGCCCACCGGCTTCCCCAAGGAGGCCACCCTGGTCAAGCGGTGGAGCTGGCCGTACCTGCGGGCGCTGGCCCAGGCCGAGTTCTGGGTGGACAACCAGGGCTTCCCGCTGGCGCTGACCAAGCGGGCCGGCACCACGTACATCCAGACCTGGCACGGTTCGGCGCTCAAGCGGATGGGCTTCCACGAGCCGCGGACCAAGGCGCTGGGCCAGGACGGGCAGGCGAGGTTCCAGCAGGCGCTGGACCGGTTCGACCACTTCCTGATCCGCTCGGAGCACGACACCCGCACCCTCGCCAAGGGCTTCCGGCTGCGCGAGGAGGTGCTGCTGCGCGTCGGCTACCCGCGCAACGACGCCCTGGTGGCGGCGCACCGCGAGGAGACGGAGAGCGGCGAGCGGGTCCGCGGGCCGCTGGCGGCCGAGCTGGGCATCGCCCCGGAGAAGAAGGTGCTGCTGTACGCGCCGACGTTCCGGGCGTCCGCCGACGGCGCGGTGGAGGGCTTCTCCTTCCCGTTCGACGTCGAGGAGTTCGCGGACCGGCTGGGCGACCGCTTCACCCTGCTGGTGCGCACCCACTACCTGAACAGCGTGTCGCTGCCGCCGTCGGTGGCGGGCCGGGTGATCGACGTGTCCCGGCACCACGACATCACCCCGCTGCTGGCCCTGGCCGACGGTCTGATCACCGACTACTCCTCGGTGATGTTCGACTACGCGGTGCTGGACCGGCCGATGCTGTTCTTCGCCTACGACTACGAGAAGTACTCCACGGACATCCGCGGCACGTACTTCGACCTGAAGGCCAAGGCACCCGGCCCGGTCGTCGCCACCGCGGACGAGCTGATGCAGGCCGTGTCGGTGTTCGACGAGGCCGACGCCAAGTACGCGCAGGCCCGGCAGGCCTTCCTGGCCGAGTTCGGCGAGTACGACCGCGGGGACGCCGCCAGCCAGATCGTCGGGAAGTTCTTCCACAGGAGCGGCAAGTGAGCCAGGGCCGTGACATCTTCTTCGTCTCCAACAGCGTCGACGAGGTCGGCGGTGTGACCACCTGGTCGCACCAGATGGCCCGGCTGTTCTCGGAGCGCGGCCACCGGGTGCACGTGGTGGGCATCTCCCCGGTGGAGGAGCAGCTGCGCCACCCCTTCCCGGCCGACCTGCCGTACGCGACGACCTGCCTGTACGAGGAGCGGCCCGCCGGGGCGCGCACCCTGCGCGGGATCAAGGGCCGGCTGAACGCGCCCGAGCGGCGCCGCCAGGCGGCCCGGCAGAGCGCCATGCTGGCGGCCGCGGAGAAGCTCTCCGTGCTGTTCCGGGCGGCCCGGCCGGGCGCGGTGGTGATCTGCACCCAGGTGTGGGCGATGGAGTGGGTGGCGCTCGCCGACACCAAGGGCCTCACCCTGATCGGGATGAGCCACGAGTCCTTCGAGGCCTCCTCCAAGTCCTCCCGGGCCGGCCGGGTGCGCCGCCACTACAAGGACGTGGACCGGCTGCTGGTCCTCACCCCCGAGGACGCCGACCTGTGGATCCGGGCCGGCCTGGACAACGTGGGCTCGATGCCGAACCCGCTGCCGTTCATGCCGGAGTCCCCCGCCCCGCGCCGGGCGAAGGTGGTGGCGAGCGTCGGCCGGCTCTCCTTCGAGAAGGGCGTGGACCTGCTGCTCGACGCCTGGGCCGACGCGGTCCCGGAGCACCCCGACTGGAAGCTGCGGATCTACGGCGCCGGGCCCGAGGAGGCCGCGCTGCGCGCCCACTGCACCTCGCTGGGCGTGGACGAGTCGGTGGAGTGGATGGGCAGCACCTCCGATGTGCTGGGCGCCCTCCAGGAGGTCTCGGTGTTCGCCCAGGCCTCCCGCGCCGAGGGCTTCCCGATCACCCTGCTGGAGTCGATGGCCGCGGGCGTGGCGCCGGTGGCCGCGGACTGCGCGCCGGGGGTCCGGGAGATCGTCACGCACGAGGAGGACGGTCTGCTGACCCGGGTGGGCAACACCATGGAGATGGCCGCCCAGCTGGACCGGATGATGAGCGACCCGGCCCTGCGGGACCGGCTCGGCGACGCCGCCTTCCGCAATGTCCGGCGGTTCTCCAGCGAGGGCATCACCGACCGCTGGGAAGAGCTGTTCGCCTTCCTCCAGCGCTGATCAGGGGCGGTCCGCCCGTACCGGGACGGATCGCACGGAGCCGGCCGGGGCCCTCGGGGCCCGGCCGGCTCCGGCGTTCCCCGGGCCCGAGATTCCTGTCCTTCCCCACTGGGGCGGGGCGGGCGGGGCGCGTAGGCTCGGGCCGGAAACAGTTCGGGGACCAGCGAAGAGGTACACCCATGCACTCACCCCCGCACTCCCGTGTGAGCGTGGTCATACCGGTGCACAACACCGAGCGCTACCTGCGGCGCTGCTTCGACTCGGTGGCCGCCCAGACCCTGGCGGCCGACCGGATCGAGGTGATCGCGGTGGACGACGGCTCCACCGACGGCAGCGGGGACTGGCTGGACGCCTGGGCGCGGGACCGGCCCGGAGCCCGGGTGGTCCACCAGGAGGCCTCCGGAGGCGCCGGCAAGCCGCGCAACGTGGGCATCGAGGCCGCGACCGGGGACTACCTGTTCTTCCTGGACTCGGACGACTACCTGGGCCCGGAGGCCCTGGAGCGGCTGGTCGCGATGGCCGACGAGCACGGCTCGGACGTGGTGTACGGGCGGATCGTCGGGGTCGGCGGCCGGGCCGCGCCGGTGGACCTGCGCACCACCAGCGCCGAGGTGTCCCTCTACGACTCCCCCGTGTACTGGACGCTGGCCGCCTACAAGCTGTGGCGGCGCAGCCTGGTCGAGGAGTACGCGATCCGGTTCACCGAGGGCCGGCTGCTCGGCGAGGACGTGCCCTTCAGCGCGCACGCCCTGCTGCACGCCCGCCGGATATCCGTGGTGGCCGATCACGACTGCTACCACCTGGAGGGGCGCGGGGACGGCACCAACGCCACCGAGCAGGACGCCGACTGGGTGGCACAGCTCGCGTACGTCGGCGAGACCCTGGCGATGGTCGCCGCGCACGTGCCGGCCGGCCCGGAGCGCGACAAGCTCATGGAGCGGCATTTCCACGGCGAGGTCCTGGGGATGTTCGCCGGGCCCTACCTGGCCCGTGACGAGGCCGGCCGGGAGGAGATGGTCCGGGCCGCCGCCCCGCTGGTCGAGGCCTATCTGACGGAGCGGGTGAGCGCCGCCCTGCCGCCGCGGCTGCGGCTGCGCGCCCGCCTGATCGGGGCCGGCCGCACCCGGGAGCTGACCGGGGTGGTCACCGCGGACACGGTGGACGGGCCGGTGCCGGTCCGGGTCGAGGACGGCCGGGCCTATGCCGGGTACCCGCTCTTCCGGGACCCCGCCGCCGGCCTGCCCGACGAGCTGTTCGACCTGACCTCGCGGGTGGTGCTGCGGCAGGAGCTCGCCTCCTACGCCTGGGAGGGCCCGGTGCTGCGGCTCGGCGGCCGGGCCCGGCTGGAGGGCCTGGACGGGGCCGGCGAGCAGGAGGTGGCGCTGCTGCTGCGGCAGGGCGACCGCACCGTACGGGTCCCGGCGGAGCCGACCGACGGGTCCGGCGGCTACCGGGCCTCACTGGACGTCAGCCGGGCCGCCGAGGACGGTGGACGGCTGGCCGACGGGATCTGGACGGTCCGGGTGGCGGTGTCGGTGGGCTCGCTGGCCCGGGAGGCCTGGCTGCCCCGGCCGAAGGCGGCCGAGTACGACGCCGAGCCCGAGCCCCGGATCGTGCACGGGCCGCCGCACGAGCCGCCGCGGGCGGCGACGGTGTTCCACTCCGAGGTGCACCAGCACGTGAACCTGGACCTGGGGGCCACCCGGATACCGCTGGCCCGGGACGCGCGCGGGACGGCCGCTGCCCGGGTGGTGGGGGCGCCGGTGCTGTCGGCGACGGCGACGATACCGGGGTGGGCCCCGGACGCGCCGGTGGAGTTCGTGCTGTGCGCCCCGGGCCGGGCCCCGTTCACCGCTCCGGCGGTCGGCGGTGCCGACGCGGACGGGCTGGTCCGGGTGCGTACCGAGGCCCGGGGTGCCCCGGAGGGCGAGTGGCAGGTGAAGCTGCGGATCCGGGACCGCGGGTTCAGCCGGGAGCTGCCGCTGCACGCCGAGGACGGGGACTCGCTGACCGTCCGGGTGCCGCTGCCGCTGCACCGGCGGATCACCCGGCAGGCCCGCCGGACCGTCTCCCGTATCGTGCGCGGCCGCCGGGCGGCCTCCGCCGGGCGGAACCGGGTCCGCTGACCGCGGCCCGCACCGGAACGCGCACCGGCCCGCCGCCCCTCGGAGGGGGTGGCGGGCCGGTGCGCGTTCCGGGAGCCGGGTTCCGGTGCCGGGTCAGCGCTCGCGGTGCACGGCCACCTTGTTGGCCTGCCAGCCCGCCCACGCGGAGGTGATCATCGCGCGGACGTCGTGGCGGGCCTTCCAGCCCAGCTCGGCGGCGATCTTGTCGGCCGAGGCCACCACCTTCGCCGGGTCCCCCGCGCGGCGCGGGGTGACCACGGCCGGGAAGTCGTTGCCGGTGTTGGCGTTGAGCAGCTCGACCATCTCGCGGACGGAGACGCCCTCGCCGCGGCCGATGTTCACGGTCAGGTCCTGGTACTCGCCGGCCTTCGCCCACTCGGCGAGCTTGCGGGCGGCCACCAGGTGGGCGTCCGCGAGGTCCTCGACGTGGATGTAGTCGCGGATGCAGGTGCCGTCCGGGGTCGGGTAGTCGTCGCCGAAGATCCGGGCGCCCTCGCCCTGGTCGTAGCGCTCGAAGACCATCGGGACCAGGTTGAACACCCCGGTGTCGGCGAGCTCCGGGGAGGCGGCGCCGGCCACGTTGAAGTAGCGCAGGCAGGCGGTGGCGATGCCGTGGGCCTTGCCGGCCGCCCGGACCAGCCACTCACCGGTGAGCTTGGTCTCGCCGTAGGGGCTGAGCGGGGCGCACGGGGTGGTCTCGGTGACCGAGTCCACGTCCGGCATGCCGTACACGGAGGCCGAGGAGGAGAACAGGAAGTTGCGGATGCCGGCCGCGGCGACCGCACCCAGCAGGACCTGGAGGCCCTCCACGTTCTCGTGGTAGTAGTACAGCGGCTTCTCGACGGATTCGCCGACCTGCTTCTTCCCGGCCAGGTGCACCACACCGGTGATCCGGTGCTCCCGGATGGCCTCGTCCAGCGCCAGCCGGTCGAGGACCGAGCCGATCACCAGCGGGACGCCCTCCGGTACCCGGTCCTCGTTGCCCGTGGACAGGTCGTCGAAGACGACGACCTCCTCCCCCGCGAGCAGCATCGCGCGGACCACGTGCGAGCCGATGTATCCGGCGCCACCGGTGATCAGAAACGTCATGGGGTCTCCCGAGTCCTGTCCGTTGTCTAGCGTGCCCCGAGGCCCGTGCGGGCCCGGCGGAGGCGGTTGCGTACGAGGGTGGCCGCGCCCGCGGCACCGGGTGCCAGCCGCAGTGCCAGCGAACCGGCGGCCGTACGGTACGGCTGCGCCAGCAGAACACCGTACCTGCTGCTCGGCAGGGCCCGGCGCCGGAGCAGCGGGCCCAGGGGGCGCAGCGAGGTGAGCAGGGAGCTCCCGTCGGCGCAGTCCACGCCCACCCGGAGGTCCCAGGCCTGCATGCCGCGCAGGCCCCGGCGGCGGCCGGCGGCGGCCAGCGCGACCGGTTCGAAGGGCAGGGTCGCGGTCCAGGTGCCGTCGGCCGGGTCGGGCCGGAGCTCCACGGCGGGGCCGTCCACCGGCTCGCCGCCGCCGCGCGGCAGGAACCGCAGCCGGGCGGTGCGCGGTCCGGCCGCGGCGAGCCGGCCGTAGAGCTCGTGGACGCGGACGGTGAGGGTGCCCGGGCCGGCCGGGCCGGCGTCCACGCTGACCGGCAGTTCGGCGAGCGGCAGTTCGGCGAGCCCGTCGAGCGGTGCCTGCGGCAGTTCCCCGCTCCACACCGGGGTGCCGTCGGCGGCGGTGGCGTAGGGGGGCAGCAGCCGGGGCGGCTCGGCGGCGAACCGCATCAGCCGCACCACGTCCTCGGGCGGTGTCGGGGAGGCGCGCAGCACCCGGACGATCCAGCGGGCCTTGGCCGCGGCGGCCAGCACGTCCCGCTCCTCGAAGGTGTCGAGGTAGTCCCGGGTCAGCTGCCACCAGGCGGCCCGGTAGTGGAGGTCCCCGCCGAGCTCCCGGAGGTACATGCGGAGGTCGTACTCCAGGAACTTCACGGCGCAGGCCCGGCCCAGCTCCTCCGAGGAGGCGGCCAGGACGCGGGCGGCCTCGCGGTGGGCGGCGATCCGGGAGCGCCAGTTCCCGACGTCCGCGCGGTCCAGCGAGATGGACACCTTGGCGGCGGACCGGCGGACGTGCCAGATGTAGACGAGTTCGCCGGTGACGGCGATCCGGGGGGCGGCGGCCAGCACCCGGGCGGTGAACACGAAGTCCTCGTAGACGAAGCGGCCGTCGGGGAAGCGGATGCGGTGCTCGTCGAGGAAGGCGCGTTCGTAGAGCTTGTTGACGCAGAGGGTGTCGCGGACCAGGTCGGGCCGGTCGGCGGGCCGTTCGATGACCTCGCCGGGGGTGTGCAGGCCGGGCATCCAGGGCAGGTCCTCGCCGCTCGGGAGCTCCCGGCGGACGCAGCGGCCGGCGGTCACCGGCGCCCGGTGCCGCACGGCGGTCCGCAGCAGCGCCTCGGCGGCGCCGGGCGGCAGCAGGTCGTCGCTGTCCAGGAACAGCACGTACGGGGCGGTGGCGGCGGCGATGCCGTCGTTGCGGGGGGTGCCGCAGCCTCCGCTGTTCTCGGTCCGGCGGATCACCCTCAGCCGCGGGTGGACGGCGGCCAGGGCGTCCAGGGCCTCGGCGGTGCCGTCGGCGGACCGGTCGTCCACCGCGATGACCTCGCTGACGACCGGGCCCTGGGCGAGGGCCGACTCGACGGCCTCGCCCACCAGCCCGGCGTCGTTGTAGGCGATGACCACGACGGCGACGGTGGGAGTGTTGCTGCTCACCGGCCCGATCCTACGTGCTGGGACCGGGCCGGTGGACGGCTCCCGGGGGGGCCGGCGCGGAGGGCGGCCGGCGGCTTCCTCAGAAGGGGCGGAACTCGTCGTACTCGCGCTGGGCGCTGTCGCCGCGCTCCGCTTCCTTGTCCTTGCGGCGCTGGGTGGCCGGGCGCGGGGCGTCGAGGCGGTGGTCCTCGCCGCGGCGGCCGAGCATCTCGGCGCCGGCCATCACGGTCGGCTCCCAGTCGAAGACGACCGCGTTCTCCTCGGGGCCGATGGCCACGCCGTCGCCGGCCCGGGCGCCGGCCTTCATCAGGCGCTCCTCGACACCGAGGCGGTTGAGCCGGTCGGCGAGGTAGCCGACGGCCTCGTCGTTGTTGAAGTCGGTCTGGCGGACCCAGCGTTCGGGCTTCTCGCCGCGCACCCGGTAGACCTCTTCCACCTCGTCGTAGGTGACGGTGAAGCCGGCGTCGTCCACGGCCTTGGGCCGGATGACGATCCGGGTGGCCTCTTCCTTGGGCTTGCGGGCGCGGGCCTTGGCGACGACCTCGGCCAGGAAGTAGGAGAGCTCCTTGAGGCCGGTGCGGGCCACCGCGGAGACCTCGAAGACCTTGTAGCCGCGCTCCTCCAGCTCGGGGCGGATCATGTCGGCGAGGTCCTGGCCGTCGGGGATGTCGACCTTGTTGAGGACCACCAGCCGCGGGCGCTTCTCCAGGCCGCCGCCGTAGATCTTGAGCTCCTCCTCGATGACGTCGAGGTCGGAGACCGGGTCGCGGTCGGACTCCAGGGTGGCGGTGTCCAGGACGTGCACGAGCACCGAGCAGCGCTCGACGTGCCGCAGGAACTCCAGGCCGAGGCCCTTGCCCTGGCTGGCGCCGGGGATCAGTCCGGGGACGTCGGCGATGGTGTAGACGGTGGAGCCGGCCGTGACCACGCCGAGGTTGGGGACCAGGGTGGTGAACGGGTAGTCGGCGATCTTCGGCTTGGCGGCGGAGAGCACCGAGATCAGCGAGGACTTGCCGGCGCTGGGGAAGCCGACCAGCGCCACGTCGGCGACGGTCTTGAGCTCCAGGACGACGTCGCCGGTGGTGCCGGGCTCGCCGAGGAGGGCGAAGCCGGGGGCCTTGCGGCGGGCGGAGGACAGGGCGGCGTTGCCGAGGCCGCCGCGGCCGCCCTCGGCCGCCACGTAGGTGGTGCCCTGGCCGACGAGGTCGGCGAGGACGTTGCCCTCCTTGTCGAGGACCACGGTGCCGTCCGGCACGGGCAGGACCAGGTCCTGGCCCTCCTTGCCGGAGCGGTTGCCGCCCTCGCCGGGCTTGCCGTTGGTGGCCTTGCGGTGCGGGCTGTGGTGGTAGTCGAGGAGGGTGGTGATCGCCTGCTCGACGACCAGGATCACATCGCCGCCACGGCCGCCGTTGCCGCCGTCGGGGCCGCCCAGCGGCTTGAACTTCTCCCGGTGAACGGAGGCGCAGCCGTGGCCTCCGTTACCCGCGGCGACGTGCAGCTCGACGCGGTCCACGAAGGTGGTCATGGTTGTTCCTCCAGTTTTTTACGGAAAAGTCCTGTGCGCTACAACGTGTGTAACGCGCCGAGGGCGGACCCGCTTCCCGGCATGGCCGGGAAGGCTGAGATCCGCCCTCGGTAAGTTTCGGAACGCCTGGATCTGAGGAGATCAGGCGGCCGGAACGATGTTCACGACCTTGCGGCCACGGTGGGTGCCGAACTGCACCGCGCCGGGAAGCAGGGCGAACAGGGTGTCGTCGCCACCGCGGCCGACACCGGCGCCCGGGTGGAAGTGGGTGCCGCGCTGGCGGACGAGGATCTCACCAGCGGAAACGACCTGACCGCCGAAGCGCTTCACGCCGAGCCGCTGGGCATTGGAGTCGCGACCGTTCCGGGTGGACGATGCGCCCTTCTTGTGTGCCATTGCTCAGTCCCTCTTACTTCGCAGCCGTCGGAATGCCGGTGACCTTGATCGCCGTGTACTGCTGACGGTGACCCTGGCGACGGCGGTAGCCCGTCTTGTTCTTGTACCGCAGGATGTCGATCTTGGCACCCTTGTGGTGGTCCACGACCTCGGCCGTGACCTTGATCCCGGCCAGGACCCACGGGTCGCTGGTCACGGCGTCGCCGTCGACAACGAGCAGGGTCGAGAGCTCGACCGTGTCGCCGACCTTGGCAGTGGAAATCTTGTCAACCTCAACGATGTCACCAACAGCAACCTTGTGCTGGCGACCACCGCTGCGCACGATGGCGTACACGCGGATCTCTCTCTCGCTCGATTCGGGATCTCCTGAAGCCAGCCGACCCCCGCCGAACGGCGGGACGGCCTCCCCCGTGCCGTGAGGCCCGGGAGGTGAGGTGCTCAAGAGCTGGCGCGCACATACAGACACGCCGACGTGCAAGGTTACGTGCCAGAGGTTTAAGAGGTCAAACCGGGTGCTCCGGGGCCGGTACGGGCCCCCTGCGGGCCTCCCCCGGCCCGGACGCGCCGCTGCCCGGCACCGGGGTTCCGGGGCCGGGCAGCGGCGTTCTGGCGGGGGTGGATCAGGCTTCGCCGGCCGGGGCCGAGACGGACGGGAGCGCCTGCTGCTCCGCCGCCGCGGTCTTCTTGGCCGCCGCCTTCTTCACGGTCTTCTTGGCCGCCGTGGCGGTCTTCTTGACCGCCGTCTTCTTGGCCGCGGCCGTCTTGGTGGCAGCGGTCTTCGTGGCGGCGGTCTTGGTGGCGGCCGTCTTCTTCGTGGCCGCCGCCTTCTTCGCCGGCGCCTTCTTGGCCGCCGTCTTGCGGGCCGCGGTCTTCTTGACCGGGGCCGCCTCGGGCTCGGCGGGCGCCTCCTCCGCGACGGGTGCCGCGGGCTCGGCGGCCGGGGCCTCCGGAGCCGCCACCACCAGTACGGCGGCCTCGGCGCCGGCCGGGGAACCGGCCGGAGCGGTGGCCTTGCGGGTGGCCCGACGGCGCGGACGGGCCGGAGCGGCCTCGGCCGCCTCGGGCTCGGCCGGGGCCGGGGCCTCCGCGACGGGCTCGGGCTCGGCCACCGGAGCGGCCGGCTCGGGCACCACGACCGGCTCGGCCACCGGGGCCGGCGCGGCCTCGGCACCGCGCGGGGCACCCGCCGGAGCGGTGGCCTTGCGGGTGGCCCGACGGCGCGGACGGGCCGGGGCGGCCTCGGCGACGACCTCGGCCACCGCCTCGACCACGGCCTCCGCCGCGGCCACCGTCTCGGCGACCTCCTCGACCACGGCCGCACGGGCCGCCTCGGCGACGGCCTCACGGGCCGGCTCAAGGACGGTGTCCGCGGGCTCGGTCACCGGCTCGGCCTCCACGACCGGCTCGGCCACCGGGGCCGCGGCCGGAGCGGCGGCACCGCGCGGGGCACCCGCCGGAGCGGTGGCCTTGCGGGTCGCCCGGCGCCGGTTGCGGCGTCCGGAGAGACCGGCGGCGGCCTCCGCCTCGGCCGGGCTGCTGTAGAGCTCCTCGTCCGCGACGAACGCGGGCTCCGGCAGCGCGACCGGCGCGGCGATCTCCGCCTCGACCTCGGCCTGCGACTCCACGGCCTCCGACTCGACGACGTGCTCGTGCTCGTGCTCCTGACCGCCCTCGCGGCCGCCACGGCGCTTGGAGCGCTTGCCGTTGCCACCGCCGCCGACCGCGGTCGGGGTCTCCATGTGCACGATCACCCCGCGGCCGTTGCAGTGCACGCAGGTCTCGGAGAAGGACTCCAGCAGACCCTGGCCCACCCGCTTGCGGGTCATCTGGACCAGGCCCAGCGAGGTGACCTCGGCGACCTGGTGCTTGGTGCGGTCCCGGCCCAGGCACTCCAGCATCCGCCGCAGCACCAGGTCCCGGTTGGACTCCAGCACCATGTCGATGAAGTCGATGACCACGATGCCGCCGAGGTCGCGCAGCCGCAGCTGGCGCACGATCTCCTCGGCCGCCTCCAGGTTGTTCCTGGTCACGGTCTCTTCGAGGTTGCCGCCCTGACCGGTGAACTTGCCGGTGTTGACGTCGATGACGATCATCGCCTCGGTCTTGTCGATCACCAGGGAGCCGCCCGAGGGCAGCCACACCTTGCGGTCGAGCGCCTTGGCGAGCTGCTCGTCGATCCGGTACGTGGCGAAGACGTCGACCTCGGAGGTCCAGCGGGACAGCCGGTCGGCCAGGTCCGGGGCCACGTGGTTGACGTAGCCGTGGATGGTCTCCCAGGCGGAGTCACCGCTGACGATGACCTTCGAGAAGTCCTCGTTGAAGATGTCGCGGACCACCCGGACGGTCATGTCCGGCTCGCCGTACAGCAGGCTCGGCGAGGAGGTCGTGATCTGCTTCGACTTCTTCTGGATGTCCTCCCACTGGGCCTGCAGGCGCTCCACGTCGCGGCGCAGCTCGTCCTCGCTGGCGCCCTCGGCGGCGGTGCGCACGATGACGCCGGCGTCCTCGGGGACGATCTTCTTGAGGATGGTCTTCAGACGCGCGCGCTCGGTGTCGGGCAGCTTGCGGCTGATGCCGGTCATCGAGCCCTCGGGCACATAGACCAGGTAGCGGCCGGGCAGCGAGACCTGGCTGGTGAGACGGGCGCCCTTGTGGCCGATCGGGTCCTTGGTGACCTGCACCAGGACCGACTGGCCGGACTTGAGGGCGGACTCGATGCGGCGCGGCCCGTTGGCCATGCCGAGCGCCTCGAAGTTGACCTCACCGGCGTACAGGACGGCGTTGCGGCCCTTGCCGATGTCGATGAAGGCGGCCTCCATGGACGGCAGCACGTTCTGGACCTTGCCCAGGTAGACGTTGCCGACGTAGGAGGTGGCCTCCTCCTTGTTGACGTAGTGCTCGACGAGCACGTTGTCTTCCAGGACGCCGATCTGGGTGCGCTCGCCGGACTGGCGGACGACCATCACGCGCTCGACGGCCTCGCGGCGGGCCAGGAACTCGGCCTCGGTGATGATCGGGACGCGGCGGCGGCCCTGCTCGCGGCCTTCGCGGCGGCGCTGCTTCTTCGCCTCCAGACGGGTCGAGCCCTTGATGGACTGGACCTCGTCGGAGCCGGTGCCGGGCTCGGCCTTCTCGCGGGCCGGGCGGGGCTCGCGGACCTTGACGACCGTCCGGACCCCGTCGTCCTCGCCGGACTCGGTGTCGGCGGAACCGTCGCCGGAGCGGCGGCGGCGACGGCGACGGCGACGGCTGGAGCTGGAGCCGAGGGCCCCGGCGCCGTCCTCGGAGTCGTCCTCGTCCTCGTCCGCTTCCCCGGCCTCGACCTCGGCCTCGGTCTCGGCCTCGGTCTCGGCGGCGGTGTCCTCGGCGGACTCGTTGTCCTCGAAGTCGGCGGACTCGCCGCGACGGCGGCGACGGCCGCCCCGGCGGCGGCGACGGGACGGGCGGTCGCCCGACTCGTCGGACTCCTCGTCCTCCAGTTCGGCGGCGGCCTCGTCGGCGGCCTCGTCCTCCACCAGCGGTTCGGCGGCGGGGGCGACGGCGGCGGGCGCCTCGACGACGGGCTCGGCGGCGGCACCGCGGCGACGGCGGCGACGGCCGGCGGGCTGCTCCACCGGGGCCGGGGCGACGACCTCGGCCTCGACGAGCTCCTCCTCCTCCAGCTCCTCATCGGCCTCCGCGGCGGCGTTCCGGGCGGCGGCGGCCGCCATGGCGGCGGTCTCCGGGGTCTGGAACATCGGCTCGGTGAACACCGGGGCCTGGAACACGGCGACGGCGGGACGCGCGGCGCGGCGTCCGCGCGGCGCGGCGGCGGGGGCCTCGGCCGGCGCGGCCGGGGCCTCCTCCTGCACGGCGGCCGGGGCGGCGGCGGGCGCGACCGAGGAGCGGGTGGCGCGACGGCGGCCCCGGCCCTTCGGCGCGTCGACGGCGTCGGCGACGGTGACGATGGCCTTGGCGGCACGGGCCGGTGCGGGGGCCTCCTCCTGCGGCTCCTCGGCCACCGGGGTGGCGGGAGCGGCGGCGGGCGCCTCCTCGGCGGGGGCGGCGACGGCGGCGGGCGCGGCGGCCGAGCGGGTGGCGCGACGGCGGGTACGGCCCTTCGGCGCCTCCGCGGCCTCGTCGGAGGCGGCGGGCGCCTCCGCCACGGGGGCCTCGGCGACCGGAGCGGCCTCGACGGCCGGGGTCTCGGCTACCGGCGCGGTGGCGGCACGGGTGGCACGGCGGCGGGTCCGGGCCGGAGCGGCGGCGGGCGCCTCCTCCACCGGAGCCTCCGCGACCGGAGCGGCGGGCGCGGCCTCGGCGGCCGGGGCGGTCTCGGCGACGGGCGCGGTGGCGGCGCGGGTGGCACGGCGGCGGGTCCGGGCGGGGGCGGCGGCGGGCGCCTCCTCGGCCGGGGTCTCGACGACCGGCGCGGCAGCGGGCGCCGGAGCGGCCTCGACGGCCGGGGTCTCGGCTACCGGCGCGGTGGCGGCACGGGTGGCACGACGGCGCGGGCGGGCCGCGGCGGGCGCCTCCTCCACCGGGGCCTCCGCGGCGGGCACGGCTTCGGCGGCGGGGGCGGCCTCGGCGTTGGCGCCGGGCGGGCCGGCCGGCCGGGAGGCCGCGCGGCGGCGCCGGCGCGGGGGAAGGTTGTCGCTGGGGCTGTCGCCTCCGGCGGCGGGGTTCTTCTCGGTGTTCTCGTTGGCGTGGTCGAGCATGCGGGGTTCTCCCGTCGCGCTCCCGGGCGCCGCGGCTGACATCCGGTCCGGCACGGTCCCGCGTAATGAGCGCGGGACCGGCCTCCGGGGCGCGTTCGCCACACGGGAGCTGTAGGTCCATGGCCGCCGGTTCCGTACGCGTGATGCGTACGGCCTGGCGGAAGTCTTCAGGTCAGTGCGCGGCCCGACCCAGGTGGCTCCCGAGTGCCAGGGCTGCGCGACGACGCGTCCTTACGCGGCGGGACCTTCCGGCGCCTTCGCGGCGGCGGGCACGGCGGCCGTGGGTGGAGCGGCCGTGTCTGCCTCGCGGTCGGGCGCGAGCGGGTCGGTCACCGTGCCGGACTCCTCGTCGAAGAGCCCCTGCGCCAGCCTGGTCACCGCTGCGGGGACCGGCGGCGCCAGGTCGGCCACAGCTCGGAGACCGGACAGGACGTCGTCGGGTCGGACGGCAGGTGTCACGTGCCGAACAACCAGCCGCAGTATCGCACAGGCATTGTCCTGCGGCCTATCAGACGGGTCGGCCGCGGCGGGAACCGCCTGGAGGTCCACCACGGCGCCCCGGGTGTCGAAGGTGCGCAGGCCGTTCTTGGTCTGGCGCTGCACCTCGACGGACCCGGCGGCCAGGAAACCGGCCACCGCCCGCTCGGCCTCGGCGTGTCCGACGCCCTCCAGCCGCAGCTCCCAGACGGAGGCGGTGAGCCGGTCGGCGAGCCCGGAGGTGCGGGCCTCGACGGCGTCGGTGATGTCCAGCCCGGCGGGCAGCGACTCGTCGAGCAGCTGACGGAGCTTCTCGGGGTCGCGGCGCGCGGTGAGGGCGATCTCCAGGTACTCGGCCTCGCTGCCGGTCCCGGTGGGCGCCGCGTTGGCGTAGCTGACCTTGGGGTGCGGGGTGAAGCCCGCCGAGTACGCCATCGGCACCTCGGCGCGGCGCAGGGCCCGCTCGAACGCGCGCTGGAAGTCTCGGTGGCTGGTGAACCGGAGGCGGCCGCGCTTGGTGTAGCGCAGTCGGATGCGCTGCACCGCCGGTGCGGGCGGCGGGCCTTCGGGCTGTCGCTTGCCCAGTGGTTCTTCTCCTTGTGCGGGGCACCAGCACTCAGGCTGCGCCCTGTGACGTCTTTCGCAGCTGGGGCGGCTCCTCGGCCGCGCCTACGGCTGTCGTACTACCCAGAGTACGCGCCCGTGACCTCATCGGTTCCCCGGTCCTTGTCCCGAACAGGGCCCGGCGGACCTCGTCGCGGGCCTCCCGGACGGCGGACCGGACGGTGCGCCCGGTGCCGCGGGCGGCGGAGCCCACGGCCCGCCAGCCGGTGCGGGCCGCGTGACCGAGCGGGGTCAGCACATGCCGGTGGACGAAGGCGGCGGGCCGTCCGACGGTGACCCAGCCGATCCACTTCAGGGCCCGCCACAGGGCCGCCAGCAGCCGGCCGGCGACATGCCAGGCCCAGCGCAGCAGATGGCCGATCGGGGTGAGGACGTGCAGGTACAGGGGGTGCAGCAGATGGCGGTGGGTGCGGCGGCCGAGCCATCCGGCGGCACGGCCGGCGGGCACCAGCAGACAGCGCCACAGCCCCACCCACGGCCAGACGAACACCAGCCTCAGCAGCACCGAGACGGCGGGCGCCAGGACACGGCGGGCCAGCCATTCCAGGGCGTGTCCGGCCGGGACCAGCAGATGGCGCCAGGGCCAGACGAGGAACACCAGCGCCAGCACGTCGAGGCCCGGCCGCAGCACCCGCCCCCAGACGGCGGCACCGGCCGAGCCCACCGGCCGCAGCAGGAACCGGAGCAGGAACCGGCCGAGCGGTGCGAGGAGATACGTGTACGTGCCGGCGGCCGCCCATCCGGCGGCCCGGCCGACCGGCACCAGCAGATACCGCCACAGCCCCACCCAGGGCCAGACGAACACCAGCTTGAGCAGCACGGTCGCGGTCCAGCCCAGGGCGCGGCCGGCGGGGGCGAGGACGTGGTCGTACAGCGGGCGCAGCAGGTGCCGGTGCGCGGCGCGGGCGGCCGCGACCAGCAGGTCCCAGACCAGTCGTACGGGCAGCACCACGGCCACGGCGAGCGCCTTGACGGGCACCGCCAGACACCCGCCCCCACCGGCCCCGCCGGTCCCCCTCTTCTCCATGTCCATACCCGTCAGGACACCGGAACGGCCGGGTCAGTTGCGCTCAGTCGACACTCCCCGGCTCGGCGAGCCATTGGGTGCGGAGGCCGATGTGCTCGGCCAGGGTCTCGAAGTCCCGGTCGTAGTGCAGCACGGTCAGCCGGTGGTGGCGGGCGGTGGCGGCGACCACGAGGTCCACGACTCCGGCGGAGCGGTGCACCCCGCCTTCCACGAGAGCGGCCTGCATCTCCAGGACGGTGGTCCAGGCGCCGTCCGGGACGGCGTGCCAGACGAAGAGATCGGCGAAGGTCTCCCTTATCTGCCGGTAGTGCACGGCGGACTTGGCGGAGTAGAGGGCCTCGGCCTCGGTGGCGACACACATTCCGACGCGCCCCGCGGTCAGCGCCGACTCCCAGACGGCCAGGGGCCCGGGGCGCATGATGCGGTGTGCGGCCGAGGTGTCGATCAGGAAGCGGTCTCCGGCGCGAACCACCTCCCGCGCACCTCCTCCTTGAACCCGGGCTCGCGGCCCTTGTCGAAGGCGCCCTCGGCGTCGAGCGCCACCAGCCGGGCCAGGGCCCGTTCCCTTCTGACCCGTGCTCCTATTTCCGCGAGCGCCGCGTTGACCGTGTCCTTCTTGGTCTTGGTGCCCAGCGCCTCCGCTGCCAGCCGCAGGGCGTCTTCGTCGAGATCGATGACGGTCTTCGCCATGGATATCACCTCCGCGAATCAAGTGTATCCAGGGGCTTGAGGTGCAGAAACATTTCATCGCCCCGTCGCATACACGTATGCCCCCGCCGGGCGGACCCGGCGGGGGCATACGTACAGGGAGCGGGGGCTACTTCACGACCGACAGCGGCAGCAGCTTCTTGCCGGTGGGGCCGATCTGGATCTCGGTCTGCATCTGCGGGCAGACGCCGCAGTCGAAGCAGGGGGTCCAGCGGCAGTCCTCGACCTCGGTCTCGTCGAGGGCGTCCTGCCAGTCCTCCCAGAGCCAGTCCTTGTCCAGGCCCGAGTCCAGGTGGTCCCAGGGCAGGACCTCCTCGTAGGTGCGCTCGCGGGTGGTGTACCAGTCCACGTCCACGCCGTGCTCGGGCAGGGTCTTCTCGGCCGCCCGCATCCAGCGGTCGTAGGAGAAGTGCTCGCGCCAGCCGTCGAAGCGGCCGCCGTCCTCGTAGACCGCGCGGATCACATGGCCGACCCGGCGGTCACCGCGGGAGAGCAGGCCCTCGACGATGCCGGGCTTGCCGTCGTGGTAGCGGAAGCCGATGGAGCGGCCGTACTTCTTGTCGCCGCGGATCTTGTCGCGGAGCTTGCCCAGCCGGGCGTCCGTCTCCTCGGCCGACAGCTGCGGGGCCCACTGGAAGGGGGTGTGCGGCTTGGGCACGAACCCGCCGATGGAGACCGTGCAGCGGATGTCGTTCTGGCCGGAGACCTCGCGGCCCTTGGCGATCACGTTGACCGCCATGTCGCCGATCTGGAGGACGTCCTCGTCGGTCTCGGTGGGCAGGCCGCACATGAAGTACAGCTTCACCTGGCGCCAGCCGTTGCCGTAGGCGGTGGAGACGGTCCGGATCAGGTCCTCTTCGGAGACCATCTTGTTGATGACCTTGCGCATCCGCTCGGAGCCGCCCTCGGGGGCGAAGGTCAGGCCGGAGCGGCGGCCGTTGCGGGTGAGCTCGTTGGCCAGGTCCACGTTGAAGGCGTCCACCCGGGTGGACGGGAGGGACAGGCCCACCTTGTCCTCGGTGTAGCGGTCGGCGAGGCCCTTGGCGATGTCCGCGATCTCGGTGTGGTCCGCGGAGGACAGCGACAGCAGGCCGACCTCCTCGAAGCCGGTGGCCTTGAGGCCCTTCTCCACCATCTCGCCGATGCCGGTGATGCTTCGCTCCCGCACGGGGCGCGTGATCATGCCGGCCTGGCAGAAGCGGCAGCCGCGGGTGCAGCCGCGGAAGATCTCCACGGACATCCGCTCGTGGACGGTCTCGGCGAGCGGGACCAGGGGCTGCTTGGGGTAGGGCCACTCGTCGAGGTCCATGACCGTGTGCTTGGAGACGCGCCACGGCACCCCGGAGCGGTTCGGCACCACGCGGCCGATGCGGCCGTCCGGGAGGTACTCGACGTCGTAGAAGCCCGGGACGTAGATGTTGCCGGTCTTGGCGAGGCGGAGGAGGACCTCCTCGCGGCCGCCGGGACGGCCCTCGGCCTTCCAGCCGCGGATGATCTCGGTCATGTCCAGGACGGCCTGCTCGCCGTCCCCGATGACCGCCGCGTCGATGAACTCGGCGATCGGCTCCGGGTTGAACGCGGCGTGCCCGCCGGCCAGCACGATCGGGTGGTCCACCGTGCGGTCCGCGGCCAGCAGCGGGATGCCCGCCAGATCCAGGGCGGTCAGCATGTTGGTGTAGCCCAGCTCCGTGGAGAAGGACAGCCCGAACACGTCGAAGGCGGAGACCGGGCGGTGTGAGTCCACCGTGAACTGGGGGACCCCGTGCTCGCGCATCAGGGCCTCCAGGTCCGGCCACACGCTGTAGGTGCGCTCGGCGAGCACGCCCGCGCGCTCGTTGAGCACCTCGTACAGGATCATGACGCCCTGGTTGGGCAGACCGACCTCGTACGCGTCCGGGTACATGAGCGCCCACCGGACGTCACAGCTGTCCCAGGGCTTGACGGTGGAGTTGAGTTCACCGCCGACGTACTGGATGGGCTTCTGCACATGCGGGAGCAGAGCTTCGAGCTGTGGGAAGACCGACTCGGACATCACGCGACTTTCGTGAAGCGGGCAGGGGGCGACTCTCTAGCGTACCCCGAGGCCCGGCCGCTCATGGTCGGCCTCCGTACGGGCCCACAGCTCGGGCAGTTCGCGTTCGCGCCGCTCGGCCAGGGCCTCCTCGTGGGCGTAGAGCACTCCCCAGGTGAAGCCGGACTCCCCGGCGCCGTGGGCGTGGCCGGCCAGGTCCCGCAGGGCGGTGCGGGCGACCACGCTGTCCTGGTGGTCGCCGAGCAGCGTCTGCACCGCCTTCATCGCCCTGGCCTGCCGGGTGGCGGGCTTGCCGAGGGCGGGGACAGCGGCCTCGGCGGCGTAGCGGGCGCGTTTGGCGGCCTTGCGGGCCTCGTGCAGGGCGAGGTCCCGGTCGGCTCCGGCGGGCAGGGCGAGGGCGGTCCCGATCCGGTCGGCCAGCCGATCCTGCTCACGCAGGACGGCCTTGGGGAAAACGCGTTCGGCGGGTTTCCCGGCGGCGGGGAGCAGCGGGGGGTCGGCGAGGAGGGATTCGAGGGTGCCGAGCAGGGTGAGGTGGCGGGCGCTGTCGAGGGCGGCGAGGGCCCGGCGGCGGGATCCGGAGCGGCGGGAGTTGTTCCAGGTCCGCAGCCGGCCGCGGACCGGGCCGAGCAGGACCTCGCGGGGCAGGCCGTCCAGGGCCCGCTGGATCCGGTCGAGGAGGACTTCCTGGTCGCGGTCCACCCCGAGTTCGGCGGCCAGCCGGCGGAGCTCCTCGGCGACGGGGGCGGTGACGGCGGGGTCCAGCAGTTTGCGGTAGGTCTTGAAGGCGCTGCGCAGCCGGCGGCAGGCGACCCGCATCTGGTGGACCGAGTCGGGCTGGTCGCGGCGGACCGCGGGGTCCTGGGCGATCAGGGTGTCCACCTGTGCGCGGAGGTAGCCGAGCAGGTGCGCGCCGGCGGTGTCCGGGGCGGGGCCGGGTCGGGGGCCGTCGGCCGTGTCGGCGGCTTCCCGGTCCGCGGCCGGTCCGGCGGCCCGGTCGGTCTCGGCGAGGGCGCGGGCGAGTTTGGAGGGGGCGTCGGAGACCTTCAGTCCGGCCTTGCGGAAGGTCTTCTCCACGGCGTCCAGCAGGGCGGGGTCGGTGCCGTCGGCGAGTTCCACCTCGACCTCGGTCCAGCGGACGCTGGTGTCGGCGCCCTCGGCGGTGACCTCGTCGGTGCTGAGTTCGGCGAGCAGGGTGCCGTCCGCCGCGAGCAGGTCGCTGACCTGCCGGGAGGACAGCAGCCGGACCTGCGGTTCCAGGGCCGCGTCCCGGACCCGGGAGCGGACCAGCTGGGCCAGCGCCCGGGGCAGGGTCTCGCCGAGCGGGGCCCGCACCTCGTCGCGGACCCCGGGGGCGACCGGCAGTTTCAGGTGCCAGCCGGCGTCCTCGCCGCCGGTCCGGCGGCGCAGGGTGAGCCCGTCGGCGGCGAGCCGGCGGTCGGGGGTGTCGTAGTAGACGGCGTCCAGGTCGATGCCGCCCCGGTCCCGGACCTCCGCGATCCGGTCGGTGCCGGTGAGGTCGGGGACCCCGCGCCGGGCCGCCTTCGGCTTAGTGAACTCGAATTTCCGCTCGATCTCGCGCTTCGTGTCCGCCATGAACCGAATTTAGTCCCGAACGGACGGCGGCGTGGAGATGAACGGCGGACTTCCGGCCGGATCCGTACGCTCCCGTCCGAATCCGGCCCCGGTCAGGCCGACATCGGCCGTTGGACCCGGATGGACTGGAGCAGCCCCACCGCCACCCACACCGCGAACATGGAGGATCCGCCGTAGGAGACGAAGGGCAGCGGCAGCCCGGCCACCGGCATGATGCCGAGGGTCATCCCGATGTTCTCGAAGGCCTGGAAGGCGAACCAGGCGATGATGCCGGCCGCCACGATGGTCCCGTACAGCTCAGTGGTCTCGCGGGCGATCATGCAGGCCCGCCAGAGCACCACGCCGAGCAGGACCAGGATCAGCCCGGCCCCGAGGAAGCCCAGCTCCTCCCCCGCCACGGTGAACACGAAGTCGGTCTGCTGCTCCGGGACGAACTGGCCGGTGGTCTGCGAGCCCTTGAACAGTCCGGAGCCGGTCAGCCCGCCGGAGCCGATGGCGATCCGTGCCTGGTTGGTGTTGTAGCCGACGCCGGCCGGGTCGAGCTCCGGGTTGGCGAAGGCCGCGAACCGGTTGATCTGGTACTCGTCGAGGACGCCGAGCTGCCAGATCAGGATCGCGCCGCCGGCGCCGGAGCCGAGCAGGCCCAGCACCCAGCGGTTGGAGGCCCCGGAGGCCAGCAGCACGCCGAGCACGATCATCACCATGACCATCACCGAGCCCAGGTCGGGCATCAGCATGACGATGCCCATGGGCGCGGCGGCCAGGCACAGGGCCTTGACCACGGTGCGGTGGTCGGGATGTGCGAGGTCCCCGGCGTCCACCCGGGCGGACAGCAGCATCGCCATCACCAGAATGATGGTGATCTTGACGAACTCGGAGGGCTGGAGCGAGAACCCGCCGCCGATGACGATCCAGGCGTGGGCGCCGTTGATGGTCGCGCCGAGCGGGGTGAGCACGGCGAGGACCAGGATCAGCGAGAGCCCGTAGAGGATCGGCACGGCACCGCGCAGGGTGCGGTGGCCCAGCCAGACGGTGCCCACCATCAGGACCAGCCCGATGCCGGTGTTCAGCAGGTGCCGGAACAGGAAGTAGTACGGGTCGCCCTGGTTGAGGGTGGTCCGGTTGCGGGTCGCCGACCAGACCAGCAGCGACCCGATCAGGGACAGCGCCAGGGCCGACAGCAGTATCGGCCAGTCGAGCCGGCGCACTATCGAGTCGCGGGCCGTGAGCCGGGCGAGCGGGCCCTGCTTGGGGGCGTACCGGGAGACCGAGAAGGTGTTCGCGGTGGGCATCAGTCCATCCTCCCCGGGGGCGGGGCGGGCGGGCCGGCGAGCGGCGGGACCGCCTCCTCCTTGGACGGGGGCACGTAGGGCCGGATCGCGGGGGCCTCGATGGTGCCGTCCGGCTGGACCTTCGGCAGCCCCTTCTGCGGCCGCGGCAGCAGGGCCTTCTTCAGGTCCTGCTTGCCTTCCATGTCCAGGCCGTAGATGGCGTTGTAGACGTTGCGCACGGCGGGCCCGGAGGCACCGGAGCCGGTGCCTCCCTGGGAGATCGTCATCACGATCGTGTAGTCCTCCGTGTACGTGGCGAACCAGGAGGTGGTCTGCTTGCCGTAGACCTCGGCGGTGCCGGTCTTGGCGTGCATCGGGATCTGCTTCTGCGGCCAGCCGCCGAACCGCCAGGCGGCGGTGCCGCGGGTGGCGACGCCCTCCAGCGCCTCGTCGATCTTCTTGCGGGTGGCCTCGGACATCGGGAGCTTCCCGTGTGCCTGCGGCTTGATCTCCTGGACGTCCTTGCCGTCGGCGCTGATGATCGCCTTGCCGATGGTGGGGTTCCACATGGTGCCGCCGTTGGCGATGCCGGCGTAGATGACGGCCATCTGGATCGGGGTGACCAGGGTGTCGCCCTGGCCGATCGAGTAGCTGACCGGGTCACCGGCGCGCATGATGTTGCCTTCGAGGCAGTTCTCGTAGGAGAGCAGCTCCACGTAGGTGCCGCCCTTCTTCCCGATCTTGCACCAGTAGTCCTTGTTGGCCTCCCAGAAGCTCTGCTTCCACTGGCGGTCGGGGATCCGGCCGGTCACCTCGCCGGGGAGGTCGATCTGGGTCTCGGAGCCGAGTCCGAACTGCTTGGCGGTCTTGTAGAAGATGTCCTTGGGGTGCTTGACCGGCTTGAGCGCGCCGTCCTTCTGCCACTGCTGGTGGGCGAGGGCGTAGAAGACGGTGTCGCAGGAGACCTCCAGGGCGCGCCCGAGGCTGATGGAGCCGTGGCCCTGGGACTCGAAGTTCTTGAAGACCTGGCCGCCGATCGCGTACGAGCTGGGGCAGGGGTAGTTGCCGTCGAACTCGTAGCCGGCGTTGACGGCCGCGGCGGTCGGGATGACCTTGAAGATGGAGCCGGGGGCGGCCTGCCCCTGGATGGCCCGGTTCATCAGCGGGACGTTGGACTTCTTGTCGGTGAGCCGGGCGTAGTCCTTGCCGGAGATCCCGCCGACCCAGACGTTGGGGTCGTAGGTGGGGTTGGAGGCCATGGCCACCACCCGGCCGGTCTTGGACTCCATGACCACGATGGCGCCGGCGTCCGCCTTGTAGTTGACGCCGGTGTTGCGGTCGTTGACCTTGCGCGCCTCCTTCATGGCGGCGAGCAGTTCGTACTCGGCGACGGCCTGGACCCGGGCGTCGATGCTGGTCACCAGGTTGGCGCCGGGGACGGTGGGGTCGTTGGCGGCCTCGCCGATGACCCGGCCGAGGTTGTCGACCTCGTAGCGGGTGACCCCGGCCTTGCCGCGGAGCTGGCGGTCGTAGGTGCGCTCCAGGCCGAAGCGGCCGACCTGGTCGGAGCGCAGGAACGGCGAGTTGGTGTTCTTGGCCTGCTGGATCTCGTCGTCGGTGACCGGGGAGAGGTAGCCGAGGACCTGGCCGGTGTTGGAGCCGCCGGGGGCCGGGTAGCGGCGTACGGCGGTGGGCTCGGCGGTGATGCCGGGGAAGTCCTCGGGGCGTTCGCGGATCTGCAGGGCCTGCTGGGTGGTGGCTTCCAGGGTGACCGGGATCGGCTGGTACGGGGAACCGTTCCAGCAGGGCTTGGGGGTCTGCGAGTCGCAGAGCCGCACCTTGTCCATGACCTCCTGCGGCCGCATGTCCAGGACCCCGGCGAGGCGGGTCAGGACCGCCTTGCCCTTGTCCTTTATCTTCATGAGCTCGGTCCGGGAGGCGGACACCACCAGACGGGTCTCGTTGTCGGCGATCGGGACGCCGCGGGCGTCCAGGATGGAGCCGCGGACGGCGGGCTGGACCACCTGCTGGACGTGGTTGTTCTTGGCCTCGTCGGCGTACTCGTGGCCGTTGCGGATCTGCAGGTACCAGAGCCGCCCGCCGAGGGTGAACAGCAGCGAGAAGACGAGCACCTGGATGATCACGAGCCGGATCTGCACCCGGGGGGTGCGGCCGGTCTCCGGAATGTTGGTCATGCGTCGTGCTCCCCCGTCACAGCTTCTTGACGCTCTTCACGCCCTTGACGCCCTTTATGCGCACGGCCCGGTTGGCCCGGCCGCGGGCCGTGCGCATCCGCAGTCCGCCGCGCTGGCTGCCGATCCGCAGTCCGGTGCCGCCGGCCAGCCAGCCGGAGGACACGTCGGTGCCCTGCGGCGGGCCGCCGTTGGCCTCCACCGCCATCGGGTCGTTCTCGGCGCGGCGGGCCAGCGCCATGATGAACGGCACCGTGAAGGGGGCCAGCAGCAGGTCGTAGAGCACCGAGGTGAACAGCAGCCCGGTCAGGCCCACGTTCTGGGCGGCGGTGTCGCCGACCAGGTTGCCGACCCCGGCGTTGAGCAGGGTGGAGCCGATGGCGGCGGCGACCACGGTCAGCATCGGGCCCCAGGCCGAGCGGAACCGTCCGGTGTCCGGGCGGGCCAGCCCGACCAGGTAGCCGGTCACGCAGAGCACCAGCGCGTAGCGGCCGGCGGCGTGGTCGGCGGGCGGGGCCAGATCGGTGAGCAGTCCGGCGGCGAAGCCGAGCAGCGCGCCGGAGGTGGCCCCGTAGACCAGGGACAGCGCGACCACGGTGAGCAGTATCAGGTCGGGCACGGCGCCGGGCAGTTGGAGCCGGCCCAGGACGGTGACCTGGACGACCAGGGCGACCACGACCAGCGTGGACGAGAGCAGGATCCGGTTGAAGCGCATGAGGTCAGCTCTCCTCGTCCTCGGTCCGGCCGGACATGCTCGGGGAGGGCGTGACCGTGACGGTGACCGTGGGGATGGGCTTCGGGGCCGCCGGCTTGGGCGGGAGGACGGCGTCGCGGGGGTCGGTCCGGGGGGCGACCACGACCACGCCGACGATGTCGAGACGGGAGAAGCCGACGAACGGCCGGACGTGCACGGTGCGGGTGAGTCCGCCGCCGGAGGGGTCGACGCGGACCACCTCGCCGAGCGGGACCCCGGGCACGAAGGGCTTGTTGCCGCGGGAGCCGAAGGTGACCAGCCGGTCCCCCGGCTTGACCTTCGCCTTGCCGTTGAGCATCTGGACGGCCAGCGCCCGGTCGCCCTGGCCGGTGGCGAAGCCGAGCTCGCCCGTCTTCTCCAGCCGGGTGCCGACGGTGAAGTCGGGGTCGTTGGCCAGCAGCACGGTGGCGGTGTCGGGGCCGACGGTGGTGACCCGGCCGACCAGTCCGTCCCCGTTGAGGACGGTCATGTCGCGCTGGATGCCGTCCTTGCTGCCGGCGTCGATGGTGACGGTCCAGGAGAAGCCCTGGCCCGCTCCTATGGCGATGACCTCGGCGCCCTTGATGCCGTACTGGCCGGCGCCGGCCCGCTTGAGCATGGTGTCCAGCTGGTTGATCCGGCTGCGGTTGACGTCCTCGCTGCCGAGCTTGGCCTTCAGGGCGGCGTTCTCCCGTTCGAGGACGCTGATCCGGTTGTGGCGCTCCCCGGAGTCCCGGACCGCTCCTATGGCGTTGGCGACCGGGTCGACCGCCGTGGCGACGCCCTTCTCCACCGGGCCGAAGACCGCGGCGGCGGCCTGCCGGGCACCGTCGACCGGAGACTCCTCGCCCGCCCGGATGTCCACCGTGATCAGCGCGAACGCGATGGCGACCAGCAGTACCAGGAGCAGCCGGCTCTCTCGTGTGTCCCTCACGTGCGGCGGCCGTGCCTTCCTCGTCGGAATCTTCGTATGTCTGTATATCAACGATCCGCCGGACGGGAGCGGCAGCACCCGTACGGCGGATCCTTGTGTTCCGCTTGCCCTCCGGGCGGGCCGGCTATCGCCGGGGCTGGGCGTCCAGGACCTGCTGGAGGGCCTCGAACTCCTCCACGCACTTGCCGGATCCGAGGGCCACCGAGTCGAGCGGGTCCTCGGCGATGTGGATGGGCATGCCGGTCTCGCGGCGCAGCCGCTCGTCCAGTCCGCGGAGCAGGGCGCCGCCGCCGGTGAGGACGATGCCGCGGTCCATGATGTCGCCGGAGAGTTCCGGCGGGCACTTGTCCAGGGTGGTCTTGACCGCGTCGACGATGGCGTTGACCGGCTCCTCGATGGCCTTGCGGACCTCGGCGGCCGAGATGACCACGGTCTTGGGCAGCCCGGAGACCAGGTCGCGGCCGCGGATCTCGGTGTGCTCGTCCTTGTCGAGGTCGTAGGCCGAACCGATGGTGATCTTGATCTGTTCGGCGGTCCGCTCGCCCAGCAGGAGGCTGTACTCCTTCTTGATGTGCTGGATGATCGCGTTGTCCAGCTCGTCGCCGGCCACCCGGATGGACTGCGCCGTGACGATTCCGCCGAGCGAGATGACGGCCACCTCGGTGGTGCCGCCGCCGATGTCCACGACCATGTTGCCGGTGGCCTCGTGGACGGGCAGGCCCGAGCCGATGGCGGCGGCCATGGGCTCCTCGATGATGTGCACCTGGCGGGCGCCGGCCTGCGTGGACGCCTCGATGACGGCGCGGCGCTCGACCCCGGTGATGCCGGAGGGCACGCAGACCACGACGCGCGGGCGGGCCAGGTAGCGCCGCTTGTGGATCTTCAGGATGAAGTAGCGGAGCATGCGCTCGGTGATCTCGAAGTCGGCGATCACGCCGTCCTTCAGGGGGCGTACGGCGACGATGTTGCCGGGCGTCCGGCCGATCATCTTCTTCGCTTCGGATCCGACCGCAAGGATGCCACCGGTGTTCGTGTTGATGGCCACGACGGAAGGTTCGTTCAGGACGATCCCCCGGCCCCTCACGTACACCAGCGTGTTGGCGGTCCCGAGGTCGATCGCCATGTCACGGCCGATGAACGACATGTTGTTCCCCTTGTTCCCCATGAGGAGCGTCTGGCCTTCCAGTTGATAGCGGCTGCTGTCAGGTCGGCGAGGTGGGTGTGTGGGTGGAGGCCCCATCGTAGTGCCGCAGGTGAGCACATCGCGCGACGGGACTCCGGCGGTGCCGCCGAAACGGTTACCCGCCCGGCCGGGCACCCCACTAGTGGTGACGTCGGGTCCTGTCCATGCGTTCCCGGTGCGGCCCGGGAATACCGAAGGGCGACCGAAATTACTTCGGTCGCCCCAGGTCATGAGCGCTATTCGGCTGATGTTCGGCCGCTGCCGGTTCAGAGCGCCGGGAAGAACAGCTTCAGCTCGCGCGCGGCCGACTCCTCGGAGTCGGAGGCGTGGATCAGGTTCTCCCGGACGATGCTGCCGAAGTCCCCGCGGATGGAACCGGGGGCCGCGGCGATCGGGTCGGTGGGGCCGGCCAGCTGGCGGACGCCCTCGATCGCGCGCTCGCCCTCGACCACCAGGACCACGACCGGGCCGGAGGCCATGAAGCCCATCAGCGGCTCGTAGAAGGGCTTGCCCTTGTGCTCGCCGTAGTGGGCTTCCAGGGTCTCCTGGTCCAGGGTGCGCAGCTCCAGCGCGGGGATGGTCCAGCCGGCCTTGCGCTCGATGCGGCCGATGACCTCGCCGATCAGGCCGCGACGGACGGCGTCGGGCTTGAGGATCACGAGAGTGCGCTGGGACATGGGTGCGGCTCCTTGCGGCAAACGGGTGCGGTCGTACGAGGCTACAGGGGGTCAGGCCCCGGCCTCGGCCTCGGTCTCGGCCTGGGCGGCCCAGCGGGCCTTGATCTCGTCGACCTTGCGGCCGTAGTGCACCGAGCACCACCACAGGACCGCGAAGACGGCGCCCAGGACGAACATCGCCGGGACCACGAAACCGCTCAGGACCAGCCCGGCCTGCAGGGCCCAGCCGATCTGCACGGCGCCGGGGCGGGACAGCATCCCGCACAGCAGCACCGACAGCAGCATCACCGTCCCGCAGACGGACCAGACCTGGACCTGGGTCAGGTCGGGGTTCTTCATGGCCACCAGGCCCGCGAAGCCGACGACGAAGAACTCGCCGATGAGCGTCGAGGCGCACAGGG
This sequence comes from Streptomyces sp. NPDC033845, assembly GCF_055576225.1. Taxonomy (NCBI): domain Bacteria; kingdom Bacillati; phylum Actinomycetota; class Actinomycetes; order Kitasatosporales; family Streptomycetaceae; genus Streptomyces; species Streptomyces sp. NPDC033845. The sequence goes on from NZ_JBVIRI010000001.1 coordinate 801,077, forward strand.
TACGCACGTGGGTTCAGCCCCTCTTCAGCAGCAGGCGGGCCTCGCCCACCGTGATCACGGAACCGGTGACCAGCACCCCGGCCCCACCGTATTCGGCCTCTTCCTCCGCCAGGGTGATCGCCGCCTCCAGGGCGTCGTCCAGCCTGGGCTCGACCTGCACCCGGTCCGCGCCGAACACCTCCACCGCGATGGCGGCGAGCTCGTCCGCGTCCATCGCCCGGTGGCTGGTGTTCGCGGTGACGACCACCTCGGCGAGGATCGGTTCGAAGGCCTCCAGCACCCCCCGGACGTCCTTGCCGTCGCTGGAGCCCAGCACCCCGATCAGCCGGCTGAAGCCGAAGGACTCGGTGACCGCCTCCGCCGTGGCCTGGGCGCCCGCCGGGTTGTGCGCCGCGTCCAGGACGACGGTGGGGCTGCGCCGCACCACCTCCATCCGGCCGGGCGAGGACACCGAGGCGAAGGCCTTGCGGACGGTGTCCGCGTCCAGCGTCCGGGCGTGCTGCCCGCCGATGCCGAAGAAGGCCTCGACCGCGGCCAGGGCCACCGCCGCGTTGTGCGCCATGTGCGCCCCGTACAGCGGCAGGAAGATCCCGTCGTACTCGCCGCCCAGACCGCGCAGGGTGAGCTGCTGGCCGCCGACGGCGACCTCGCGGGAGAGCACCCCGAACTCCATGCCGGCCCGGGCCACGGTGGCGTCCACCTCGACGGCCCGCTTGAGCAGGACCTGTGCCGCGTCCACCGGCTGCTGGGCCAGGATGACGGTGGCGTCCTGCTTGATGATGCCGCCCTTCTCACCGGCGATCTCGGCCGGCGTGGTGCCGAGCCGGTCGGTGTGGTCCAGGCTGATCGGGGTGACCACGGCGACCGCGGCGTCGATCACGTTGGTGGCGTCCCAGCTGCCGCCCATGCCGACCTCGACCACGGCCGCGTCCACCGGGGCGTCCGCGAAGGCCGCGTAGGCCATTCCGGTGAGCACCTCGAAGAAGGACAGCCGGTAGTCCTCGGAGGCGTCGACCATCTCCACGTACGGCTTGATGTCCTGGTACGTCTCGACGAACCGCTCGGCGCTGATCGGCGCCCCGTCCAGGCTGATCCGCTCGGTGACGGACTGCACGTGCGGGCTGGTGTACCGGCCGGTGCGCAGTTCGAAGGCGTTCAGCAGGGTCTCGATCATGCGGGCCGTGCTGGTCTTGCCGTTGGTGCCGGTGATGTGGATCGAGGGGTAGGCGCGCTGCGGCTCGCCGAGGACGTCCATCAGCGCGGAGATCCGGCTGACGGAGGGCTCCAGCTTGGTCTCGCCCCAGCGGGTGGCCAGCTCCCGCTCCACCTCCTGGAGGGCCGCGGCGACCTCCGGGTCCGCGGGACGGGAGGGCACCGGGTCGCCCTGCGGCGGGCCGGCCTGGGCGCGCAGGGTCCGGCTGCCGGCCTCGATCACCGCCAGGTCGGGGTCACGGTCGGTCTGGTCGGCGACGATCTCGTCGAACTCGTCGAACATCTCGGACCGGCTGCGGTCGCTGGGCTCGGGCTGCTGCTCACTCACGGGCCCAGTCTACGGACGGGGGCGGCCGGGACTTCCGGCCCGGGCGGTTCGGGACCTTCGGCGGGGGGGGCGGCCTTGATCGTCGTGCAAGCCTTGCGGCAGGAGATTGGGGAACAAATGCCGCAGGCCAGTACCAGCAGGGCGGGGTCCAGCCGGGACATCGGGATCGATCTGGGGACCGCGAACACCCTGGTCTACGCCCGAGGGCACGGGATCGTCCTCAATGAGCCGTCCGTGGTCGCGGTCCGGGCGGGCACCACCACCGCGCTGGCGGTCGGGGACGAGGCCAAGGCCACGATCGGCCGCACCCCGGGGTCGATCACCGCGGTCCGCCCGCTGCGGGACGGGGTGATCTGCGACTACGAGGTGGCCGAGGAGATGATCCGGCACTTCGTCCGCAAGGCGGTGCCCGGGCGGCGGACCCGCACCCGGATGGTGGTGTGCGTGCCCTCCGGGGTGACCCCGGTGGAGCGGCGGGCCATCGTGCACGCCTCCGCCCGGGCCGGCGCCCGGTCCGTCCATCTGATCGAGGAGCCGATGGCGGCGGCGATCGGGGCGGGGCTGCCGGTGGAGGAGCCGCGCGGCTCGATGGTCGTGGACATCGGCGGCGGCACCACCGAGGTCGCGGTGATATCGCTGGGCGGGATCGTCACCGCGCGGTCCCTGCGGGTGGGCGGGGACCGGATGGACGAGGCGATCATGGAGTACGTGCGCAAGGAGCACGCGCTGCTGATCGGCGAGCGGACCGCCGAGGACGCCAAGGTGGCGATCGGCTCGGCCTGGCCGGTGCCGGACCGGCCGGAGCTGGAGTCCCGGACCCTGCCGGTGCGGGGCCGGGAGAAGGTCGGCGGCATGCCCAGGACCCTGGAGCTGACGGCGGCCGCGGTGCGGGCCGCCCTGGAGGATCCGGTGGAGGCGATCGTGGCGGCGGTGCGGGCCACCCTGGAGGACTGCCCGCCCGAGCTCTCCGGCGATGTGATGGAGCACGGCATCGTGCTGACCGGCGGCGGGGCGCTGCTGCCCGGGCTGGACCTGCGGATGGCCTCGGCCACCGGTATCCCGGTGTTCGTGGCGGACGCCCCGCTGGACTGCGTCGCGCTGGGGTCGGGGCGCTGTGTCGAGGACCTGGACGGACTGAAGTCGGTGTTCTCCGCGGTTCAGTAGGTCCGGCAGCGGGGGCGGTTCAGTAGCGGGGCAGGATGGCGAGCACCCGGTAGGACCCGTCGGCGCGGTCGGCGGTCAGGGTGCCGCCGAGGCTGCGGACCCGCTCGGACATGCTGGCGGTGCCCGAGCCCGCCGACACCGGGGCCCGGCCGCCGGTTCCGGTCGGCAGCGGGTTGCTGACCTCGATCCGCAGCTCCGGGCCGGCCGCGGCCACCGAGACGCGTACGGTCTGGCCGTGGGCGTGCTTGGCGGCGTTGGTCAGGCACTCCTGCACCACCCGGTAGACCGCCGCCTGCCGCAGCGGGGACAGTCCGCGCACCTCCGGGTCCAGGTCCAGGCGGACCGGGGAGCCGGCCCGGTCGCTCTCCGCGGCCAGGGCGGCCAGCCCTTCGACGCCGGGGGTGGAGGTGCGTTCGCCGCGCTGCACGATGATCTCGTTCAGCACCAGATGGGCCCGGCGCGCGGTGTCGGCGAGCTCCTCGAAGTCCTTGGCGTACGCGGTCTGCCTGGTCCGCATCGACAGCACCTCGGAGCGGACGGTCAGCAGGGTCAGCTCCCGGCCGACGAAGTCGTGGACGTCCCGGGCCACCGAGGTGCGCTCCTCCTCCACGGCCAGCCGGACGGCCGACTCGGAGCGCCGGGCGTCGAGTTCGCGGACCAGGTCCTGCCGGTAGGCGGCGATCCCGACACCGGAGGCCAGCACACCGATGGGCACCACCAGGCTGAGGAAGGAGCTGAGGGTCTCGGTGCCGTCCTGGGCCCAGCCCGGCACCGCGAACAGCACCAGGGCGAAGGCGATGTAGCCGAGGGTGGCCAGGATCCCGGCGGACCGGCCCCGGTAACGGCCCACCGAGTAGAGGGCGAACTGGATCAGGGTGAGTTCGTGCAGCCAGCCGATGAAGAGCAGGGCCACCGCCAGCGGCAGCCAGGGCATCCGGCGGCGGAGCAGCAGGGTGGCGGCGCCGGCGGTGAGGACCGCGGCGGCGGCCGGGCCGCTCAGCGAGTTGTCGGCGGCGGCCAGTCCCGGCAGGTCCAGGGCCATCAGGCCGAGGCAGCCGAGGGCGGTGAGGACGTCCAGCGCGCGCGGGGATCCGGAACGGATTCCGGCGGTTCGGCGGCCGAGGGCCGCGACCCTTCGGAGCGCCGGGGCGACGGGCTTGACGTGCATGCCTTCCATCATCCGTGCTGGGTGCGGCGGATCCGTCCGACAGAGCGCACGGAATAAGTGATATACGGCACAACGGACATGCCGGACAGGGTCTTTCGACCCTCCCCCGGCGCCCTTGGGGCCCATTTCCCATTCCGTGGACACCGGGACTCGGGCCTTCAACCCACCCGACGGACAATTAGTATGAGTAATGCCGACGGCCCTTGGACTGGCCGGCCGGGGGGACGCAACACCAGCCAAGGGCTTGAGGAATTCCATCGATGACCACCGCTCCGACCACTCCTGCTCCGACGCGCCCAGACACGGGCCGCCCGTCCGGACCGGCGGCCGTACCCGCCGCACCCGCAGCACCGGCACCGCGCCGCCGGACGGCCGGAATCCTGGCCCCGCTGGCCGCCGCACTGCTGTCCATGGCGGCCTACTGCGCCGGACTCGCCGCCCAGGGCACCTACCCCTTCGGAAGCACCCCGCGGGCCGTGAACGACCTGCGCCACCAGTACGTCCCATTCCACACCTATCTCTGGGACCTCCAGCACGGCACCGCCCAGGGCGACGTCCTCTTCAATTGGCAGAGCGGATACGGAGTCGGATTCCTCGGGGACTTCCTCACCTATCTCACCAATCCCTTCTCCTGGCTGACCGGACTGTTCTCCCGCTCCGACGCGGAATTCTCCGTCTTCCTGGTCAGCCTGCTCAGCATGGGCCTGGCCGCCGCCACCATGACCGTCTTCCTCGGCCGGCTGCGCCCCGGCTCCCCCTGGCTGCGGGCCCTGCTCTCCGTCGGGTACGCGGTCTGCGGCTGGGGCGTCGTCGAGGGCACCGTCGTCCCGATGTGGACCTGGGGCCTGGTCGCCCTGCCCCTGCTCGGCCTGGTCGCCGACTGGGCCCTCACCGGCCGCCGCTGGGTCCTCGGCAGCCTGGCCGTCGCCCTCTGCTGGTTCGCGAACTTCTACACCGCCGCCATGGCCACCCTCGCCGCCGCCCTGGTCCTCGGGCTGCGCCTGCTGATCGCCGAGACCGACCACCGGACCCGGCTGCGGGCCCTGGGCCGGGCCGCCGGCATGACCTGCACCGGACTCCTGCTGGCCGCCCCCGCCGTCCTGGTCTGCGGCCTGGCCGACGCCCAGTCCCAGCCCACCGACCAGTTCGTGGTGAGCGTGGACACCGAACCCCTCACCTACCTGTCGATGCTCCTCCCGGGCACCCTGCCCGAGCACCCCGCGCCCAACGTCTTCGCCGGCGTCCTCAGCCTGCTGCTGGTGCTGGCCCTGCCGTTCCAGTCCCGGGTCCGCCGCCGCGAACGGGCCGCCTGGCTCGCCCTGCTGCCGCTCACCGCCGCCTCCTTCGTGATCACCCCGACCGCGAAGCTCTGGCAGGGCATGACCCTCCCGCACGGCGCCCCGTTCCGCGAGTCCTTCGTCCTCAGCGGGCTCATGGTGATGGCCGCCTGGATCTGCCTGGCCCACATGCCCCGCCCCCGCGCCCTGCTCGGCGGTGCCGCACTCCTCGCCGCCCTGGTCCTCGCCACCCGCGACCTCCAGCCGGTCAACGAGTACGCCCTGCGGACCGCCGTGGCCGGCGGCGCCGCCGTCACCCTGCTGACCCTGCTCTACTCCCGCGGCCTGCGCCGCCCCGCCCGGATCGCCGTGGTCGGCCTGCTCGCCGCCGCGGTGGCCGCCAGCACCGCGTACGCCGTCTACGGGGTCACCGTCCTGCACGACCCCCGGCTGCGCGGCCCCGACCGCACCGAGACCATGCGCCTGCTCGGCACCAACGCCCACCAGGCCCTGACCGAACAGAACAGCTGGCCGGCCGGCCGCACCGACCCCGGCGCCGGGGTGTACGTCACCAACAACGACCCCATGCTGCTCGGCGGCCAGGGCGGCTCCTACTACAGCAGCTACGTCAGCGTGGAGACCGCCACCGGCCTCCGCGACCTCGGCCTCGGCTACCGGATGGGCGGCCGGCACCTGCTGCCCGCCGAGGACCCGGTCCTCCAGACCCTGCTCGGCGTCAACGCCGTCCTGGCCCCCTACAACCCGGGCCACACCCGGGTGCTCCGCTGGCCCGCCCAGCCGCTGGCCGCCGCCCTGGAAGCGGTGGACACCGACCACGTCCGCGTGTTCACCCGCCCCGCCCCGCCCCTGGTCACCGTCCGCCCCGCGGGCACCGACCAGGCGTACGGGGCACCCGCCGGCACCGTCTGGGCCCGCCAGCAGGCCGCGCTCGGCGCCCGGGTCTACACCGTCCCCGAACTCCGCCACACCTCCGGCCCCGGCGGCGAACGCACCCCCGACGGCTCCGCGTTCCGCCTGGAACGCGCCGCGGAACCCGTGGTGGAGACCACCCCCGGACCCGACACCGACCAGTGGACCGTCTTCACCGCCCACTGCGCCCCCGGCAGCCGGGCCTTCCTCCACGCCCCCGAACTCGACGCCGTGGTCCGCGGCGGCAAGGGCCCCAAGCAGCTCTTCCTCGGCGACCCGCCGCGGGTCCTCGCCGGACTGACCGAACTGGCCCGGGTGCCCGCCGACGGCCGCTTCGACATCAAGGTCCGGGCCGCCGGCGACGGCCAGCTCCTCCCCGCCCACGCCCTCGGCTGCCTGGACACCGCGGCCCTCGACGCCCGGGTCGACCAGCTGACCTCCACCGGCGCCCGCTCCGTACGCACCGGCGGCCACACCATCAGCGCCACACTCCCGCCCTCCTCCACCGGCACCGCCGTGATCGCCACCACCGCCGCGCAGGGCTGGACCTGCTCGGCCGGCGACGGCCCGCACCGCGCCCCGGTCTCCTACCAGGGCCTGCTGGGCGTTCCGCTGGGGGCCGGGGCCGACCGGATCTCCTGCACCTACAACCCGCCGGGCCTGGGGACGGGCCTGGTCGGCACCGCCGTGGGAACCCTGCTGCTGTTCGGCGCCCCGCTCCTGCCGTCCCGGCGCCGCCGCCCCACCACGCACCAGGAGCACTGAGCCGACTCCCCCACCGCACGCCGAAGGGCCCGGACCATGAGGTCCGGGCCCTTCGTACGGAACGGGCGGAGCGGTGGAACGGGCGGAGCGGGCGGGCTCGGATCAGCCGGCCGGGAGGGCCGCGATCTGCGCCTGGATACGGGCGATGTCCGCCTCCGCCTTCGCCAGCCGGCCCTTGATCTTGTCGACCACGTTGTCCGGGGCCTTCGCCAGGAACGCCTCGTTCCCGAGCTTGCCCTCGGCCTGCTGCTTCTCCTTCTCGGCCGCGCCCAGGTCCTTCGTCAGACGCTTGCGCTCGGCGGCCACGTCGATGGTGCCGGAGAGGTCGAGGGCCACCGTGGCACCCGCGACCGGCAGGGTGGCGGTGGCGCTGAACTCCGCGCCCTCCGGCTGGAGCCGCAGCAGCTGCCGGATCGCGGCCTCGTGCGCGGCCAGCGCGGTGCCGGCCAAGTCCAGCCGGGCCGGGACCTTCTGGCCGTCCTGGAGCCCCTGCTCCTTGCGGAACCGGCGGACCTCGGTGACCACGGCCTGGACCTGGAGGATCTCGGCCTCGGCGGCCTCGTCACGGAACCCGCTGTCGGCCGGCCAGTCGGCGATGACCAGGGACTCGCCCCCGGTCAGCGTGGTCCACAGGGTCTCGGTGACGAAGGGGACCACCGGGTGCAGCAGCCGCAGCATCACGTCCAGGACCTCACCGAGGACCCGGCCGGACACCCGCGCCTGCTCGCCGCCCGCGAAGAACGTGGTCTTCGACAGCTCGACGTACCAGCTGAAGACCTCGTCCCAGGCGAAGTGGTAGAGCGAGTCCGACAGCTTCGAGAACTGGTAGTCCTCGTAGTAGGCGTCGACCTCGGCCACCGTCTTGTTGAGCCGCGACAGGATCCACCGGTCGGTGGCCGACAGCTGCTCGACCGGGGGCAGTTCGCCCTCGATGGTGGCGCCGTTCATCAGCGCGAAGCGGGTGGCGTTCCAGATCTTGTTGGCGAAGTTCCGGGAGGCCTGGACCCAGTCCTCGCCGATCGGGACGTCGACCCCGGGGTTGGCGCCCCGGGCCAGGGTGAAGCGGACGGCGTCGGAGCCGTACTCGTCCATCCAGTCGAGCGGGTTGACCGCGTTGCCGAAGGACTTGGACATCTTCTTGCCGAACTGGTCGCGGACCATGCCGTGCAGGGCGATGGTGTGGAACGGCGGGGTGCCGTCCATCGCGTAGATGCCGAACATCATCATCCGGGCGACCCAGAAGAAGAGGATGTCGTAGCCGGTGACCAGGACGGAGTTCGGATAGAACTTCGCCAGGCTCTCGGTCTGCCGCGGCCAGCCCAGCGTGGAGAAGGGCCACAGGCCGGAGGAGAACCAGGTGTCCAGGACATCGGTGTCCTGGTGCCAGCCCTCGCCCGTCGGCGGCTGCTCATCCGGTCCGACGCAGACGATCTCCCCGTTCGGGCCGTACCAGACCGGGATCCGGTGGCCCCACCACAGCTGGCGCGAGATGCACCAGTCGTGCAGGTTGTCGACCCAGTCGAAGTACCGCTTCTCCATCTCCTGCGGGTGGATCTTGACCTGGCCGTCGCGGACCGCGTCACCGGCGGCCTTGGCGAGCGGGCCGACCTTGACCCACCACTGCATGGACAGCCGCGGCTCGATGGTGGTCTTGCAGCGCGAGCAGTGGCCGACCGAGTGGACGTACGGCCGCTTCTCCGCGACGATCCGGCCCTCGGCGCGCAGCGCGGCGACGATGGCGGAGCGGGCTTCGAGGCGGTCCAGGCCCTGGAAGGGGCCGTGCGCGGTGATGACCGCGCGCTCGTCCATGACGGCGAGGTTGGGCAGGCCGTGCCGCTGGCCGATCTCGAAGTCGTTCGGGTCGTGCGCGGGGGTCACCTTGACCGCGCCGGTGCCGAACTCGGGGTCGACGTGCTCGTCGGCGACGATCGGGATGCGGCGGCCGGTGAGCGGCAGCTCGATCTCGGTGCCGACCAGGTGCCGGTAGCGCTCGTCCTCGGGGTGGACGGCCACGGCGGTGTCGCCGAGCATCGTCTCCGCGCGGGTGGTGGCGACGACGATGGCGTCGTCCCCGTCGCCGTAGCGGATGGAGACCAGCTCGCCGTCGTCGTCCTGGTACTCGACCTCGATGTCGGAGATCGCGGTGAGGCAGCGCGGGCACCAGTTGATGATGCGCTCGGCCCGGTAGATCAGCTCGTCGTCGTAGAGCTTCTTGAAGATGGTCTGGACGGCCTCGGAGAGGCCCTCGTCCATGGTGAACCGCTCGCGCGACCAGTCGACGCCGTCGCCGAGGCGGCGCATCTGGCCGGAGATCTGGCCGCCGGACTCGCCCTTCCACTGCCAGACCCGCTCGACGAAGGCGCTACGGCCCAGGTCGTGGCGGGACTTGCCCTCCTTGGCGAGCTCGCGCTCGACCACGTTCTGGGTGGCGATGCCGGCGTGGTCCATGCCGGGCTGCCACAGGGTCTCGAAGCCCTGCATGCGCTTGCGGCGGGTGAGGGCGTCGATCAGCGTGTGCTCGAAGGCGTGGCCCAGGTGCAGGCTGCCCGTGACGTTCGGCGGCGGGATGACGATGGTGTACGCGGGCTTGTCGCTCGAAGCGTCGGCCTCGAAGTACCCACGCTCTACCCAGCGCTCGTAGAGCTTCCCCTCTACCTCGGCCGGCGCGTACTGGGTCGGCAGTTCGGAGTTGGGGCTGCTGGGTGTCTGCGTGTTCTCGGTCACCGGCCCAGGATACGGCGGGCCGTCCCCCCGTTACGAATCGATACCGCGCGACAGCGGGCCGTTGACCGGCCGTGGGCGTTCGCGTCTCATCCAGAACATGACAGACAACCCGCGGGAGCCCGGTGGGCCGCTCCCGTCCACCGCCCCCTTCCCCCCGGTCCCGGCCCTCGTGCCCGGACTCGAACCCCTCGCCCCTCCGCCCACCAGGGGCCGGAGGATCCTCAAGATCGCACTGACCGTGCTCGCCCTCGGGGCGGGGCTGGCGCTCGGCCGGCTCGCCATGGGAGCCCTCCTCGAAGACGACCCGCTCCCGGCGGACGCCGGCCGCTACGAGCTGGTGCCGCCCGCATCGTTCCAGGGGCTGACGCTCCAGGACTCCGGCCCGCGGGTGGAGGCGATCAGGAAGGGCCAAGGACCGCAGAAGCCCGGGACCCGGCAGCTGGCGGTGGTCTACGCCGACACGGCCGGCACCGCCCGGCTGGTGGTCAGCGGGGCCTCCGGACGGTTCACCGACCAGGACCCCGGCCGGGAGGTGGCCGCCGGGCTGGTGTCCCTGGGGGTCGAGGAGTCGGAGATCTCCGAACACGACGCGGGCAGCCCGGCGGGCGGCGCGATGCGGTGCGGCCCCCTGGCCATCGGATCCGGGACGCTCCGGCTGTGCATGTGGGCGGACCACAGCTCCCTGGTCACGGTGACCGTCCCCGTCGAGAACGCTCCCGTCACCATCGCCGAACTCGCAGACCGGGCGAAGGCGCTGCGCGGGGTCCTGGAGGTCCCGGCGTCGTAGTTCGGTAACGCCTGGCACCCCGGCGCCCCGGCCGGGCCCGGCTTCCGACAGGATGTGTGGAGCAGATAAGAATCCTCATAGGGGGACCCAGAGATGAGCTACAACCAGCCCGGCCCGTACGGCCAGCAGCCGAACCCTTACGGCGGGCAGCAGCCGCAGCAGCCCAACCCGTACGGCCAGCCGCCGCAGGGCCAGCCGGGCTACGGCTACCCCCAGCAGGCGCCCCAGGGCGTCCCCCCGCAGCAGGGCCAGCCCGGCTACGGCTACCCCCAGCAGCCCGGCACCCCGCCCCAGGGCCAGCCCGCCTACGGCTACCCGCAGCAGCCGGGCCAGGTCCCGCAGCAGCCGCCGTACGGCCAGCCCCCCAAGAAGTCCAAGACCGGCCTGATCGTGGTCGCGGCCGTCGCCGCCGTAGCGGTGATCGCGGGCGGCGGCTACCTGCTGCTGGGCGGCGACAGCGCGGGCAACAGCGATGTCGCGGCCTCCACCAAGGGCTACAAGATCGTCCCGCCGGAGTCGGTCGGCGAGTACAAGAAGGACGAGAAGGACTCCTCCGGCTCCTTCGACGACAAGGACAAGAAGGAGGCCGAGGGCATCGGGATCAAGAACCCCGAGCAGGCCACGCAGGCCTACCAGGCGGGTGACGTCAAGACCAACCCGCTCGCGGCCAAGGTGCTCAACTTCACCGGCCTGTACGGCGAGATCGAGGACCCGGCCAAGACCCTGGACGCTTCGTTCGCGCTGATGAAGGCCAGCGCGGAGAAGGAGGACAAGGACAACGAGGTCGCCTTCGTCGGCAGCGCCGAGTCGAAGGCGCCGGCCGGCTTCGACGGCGCGCTGATGAAGTGCCAGGAGGCCAAGTTCAAGCCCAAGAAGGCCTCCGACAACCCGATGGCCCCCAAGGAGTTCTCGGTGTCGGTGTGCATCTGGACCGACTACAGCACCATGGGCATGGTGATGCCCATGGACCTGGGCGCCGTCATGACCAACAAGAACGGCTTCACCCTGGACCAGGCCGCCGAACTGGCCGCCAAGCTCTACAACACGGCCCGCGTCAAGAAGTAGCCCAGCACCGCCGCAGCACGCCGAAGGGGCGCCCCGGGGTCTCCCGGGGCGCCCCTTTCGGATGAGCGGGGTGTCAGGCGGACTTCTCGTGGGGGCCCTGGTCCTTGGGGACGATCCTGGGGACCAGGGTCGGGTTCACGTTGGAGCGGACCACGTCGGCGGTGATGACCACGCGGGCCACGTCCTTGCGGGACGGGACCTCGTACATCACCGACATCAGGACCTCCTCCATGATGGCGCGCAGGCCGCGCGCGCCGGTCTGCCGGAGGATGGCCTGGTCCGCGATGGCTTCCAGTGCCTCGCGCTCGAAGTCCAGCTCCACGCCGTCCAGTTCGAACAGCCGCTGGTACTGCTTCACCAGCGCGTTCCGCGGCTCGATCAGGATCTGCAGGAGGGCTTCCCGGTCCAGGTTGTGGACCGAGGTGATGACGGGCAGACGGCCGATGAACTCGGGGATCATCCCGAACTTCACCAGGTCCTCCGGCATGACCTCCTGGAACTGGTCGCTGGCCTCGATCTCCCGCTTGGAGCGGATCGTCGCGCCGAAGCCGATGCCCTTGGCACCCGCCCGGGACTCGATGATCTTCTCCAGGCCGGCAAAGGCCCCGCCCACGATGAACAGCACGTTCGTCGTGTCGATCTGGATGAACTCCTGGTGCGGGTGCTTCCGGCCGCCCTGCGGCGGGACGGAGGCGGTGGTGCCCTCCAGGATCTTCAGCAGGGCCTGCTGGACGCCCTCGCCCGAGACGTCACGGGTGATCGACGGGTTCTCGCTCTTGCGGGCGACCTTGTCGATCTCGTCGATGTAGATGATCCCGGTCTCGGCCTTCTTGACGTCGTAGTCGGCCGCCTGGATCAGCTTGAGCAGGATGTTCTCGACGTCCTCGCCCACATACCCGGCCTCCGTCAGCGCCGTCGCGTCGGCGATGGCGAACGGGACGTTGAGCATGCGGGCCAGCGTCTGCGCCAGCAGGGTCTTGCCGGAGCCGGTCGGGCCGAGCAGCAGGATGTTGGACTTCGCGAGCTCGATCGCGTCGTCCCGGCCCTGCGCTCCGCCGTTCTCGCCGGCCTGGACCCGCTTGTAGTGGTTGTAGACCGCGACGGAGAGCGCCTTCTTCGCCGGCTCCTGGCCGACGACGTAGCTCTCCAGGAACTCGTAGATCTCGCGGGGCTTGGGAAGTTCTTCCCAGCGCACCTCGCTCGTCTCGGCGAGTTCCTCCTCGATGATTTCGTTGCAGAGGTCGATGCACTCGTCGCAGATGTACACACCGGGTCCTGCGATGAGCTTCTTCACCTGCTTCTGGCTCTTTCCGCAGAACGAGCACTTGAGCAGGTCGCCGCCGTCACCGATGCGTGCCACGAGGTGCTTCCCCTTCGCCTGGGAGACGCCTGGTTCAGCGCTCCTGGTGCCTCATATCCGACGGTACCTTGCCGGGGCCCCGCCGCGGGGCCCCGTGCAAGTATCAGACCGCGCTGCTCTTGCGGGTCGAGACGATCTGGTCGATCAGACCGTAGGCCAGAGCGTCCTCGGCGGTCAGGATCTTGTCGCGCTCGATGTCCTCGCGGATCTTCTCCAGCGGGGTGGTCGAGTGCTTGGCCAGCATGGTCTCCAGCTGGTCGCGCATGCGCAGGATCTCGTTGGCCGCGATCTCCAGGTCGGAGAGCTGCTCGCGGCCGGTGCCGCCGGACGGCTGGTGGATGAGCACACGGGCGTTCGGCAGCGCCATGCGCTTGCCGGCGGTGCCGGCGGCGAGCAGCACCGCGGCGGCGGAGGCCGCCTGGCCCATGCAGACCGTCTGGATGTCCGGCTTCACGAACTGCATGGTGTCGTAGATGGCCGTCAGCGCGGTGAAGGAGCCGCCGGGGCTGTTGATGTAGATGGAGATGTCGCGGTCCGGGTCCATCGACTCCAGGCACAGCAGCTGCGCCATGACGTCGTTGGCGGAGGCGTCGTCGATCTGCACGCCGAGGAAGATCACGCGCTCCTCGAAGAGCTTCGCGTACGGGTCGTACTCGCGCACGCCCTGCGAGGTGCGCTCCACGAAGCGCGGGATGACGTAGCGGTTGTCCACCTGCGGGCCGGTGTAGAGGCCGCCGGCGGGAGAGAGGTTGTTCATGTGCATCTGGGGTTTCACCATCCTGGTGGCGTTCTGCGGGCTGGGGCTGTCCGTGTACGGGTGGACCGGGGGATCAGGCCCCGGTGCCGCCGCCGCCCGGAACGTTGGACGCGGCCGAGATGATCTCGTCGATGAGGCCGTAGTCCTTGGCTTCCTCGGCGGTGAACCAGCGGTCGCGGTCGCCGTCGCGGATGATCGCCTCGACGGTCTGGCCCGAGTGCAGCGCGGTGATCTCGGCCATCCGCTGCTTGGTGCGCAGCAGGTACTGGGCCTGGATCTTGATGTCCGAGGCGGTGCCGCCGATACCCGCGGAACCCTGGTGCATCAGGATGTCGGTGTTCGGGAGGGCGAAGCGCTTGCCCTTGGCGCCACCGGTGAGCAGGAACTGGCCCATCGAGGCGGCCATGCCCATGCCGATGGTGACCACGTCGTTCGGGATGTACTGCATGGTGTCGTAGACCGCCATGCCGGCCGTCACCGAGCCACCGGGGCTGTTGATGTACAGGTAGATGTCCTTCTCCGGCTCGGCGGCCAGGAGGAGGAGCTGCGCGGTGATCTTGTTGGCGATGTCGTCGTCGACCTGCTGGCCGAGGAAGATGATCCGCTCGCCGAGCAGCCGGTTGTAGACATGGTCGCCGAGGCCGCCACCGATGGACGGCTCACCCGCGGCGTAAGGCATCAGATTCGTCACGTATCCACCTGCTCGTCTCCGACGGCTCACGTGCCGTCTCAGCGTCTCGTTCGGAGGGCAGTGCCCCCATAGTCATGGACCCTAACGCGCAGGTCGGACAACGCCATCCCGCTTCCCGAACTGTTCGCTCGGAGCGCAAGGTGTGTCAGGTCCGGCGCGGGGACGCGGAAGGGCCCGGACGCACACGCGTACGGGCCCTTCCGCCGCGGCCCCGAAAGGCCGCGGGAAGTGCTTACTTGGCCTCGGCGTCGCCCTCGGCGGCGGCCTCGACGACCTCGGCGGCCGACTCGGCGGCCTCGTCCTCGTCCTCGTCGGACAGGTCGACGAGCTCACCGTTGGTGTCGGTCACCTTGGAGCCCTCGACGACCAGCGCGAGCGCCTTGCCGCGGGCGACCTCGCCGACCAGCATCGGGACCTGGCCGCCCTCGACGACCGCCTGGGCGAACTGGTCGGGGGACATGCCGGAGGAGGCCGCGCGCCGCATGAGGTGCTCGGTGAGCTCCTCCTGGTTGACGTTCAGCTTCTCCTTGTTGACCAGGGCGTCCAGCAGGAACTGGGTCTTGATGCCCTTGACGGCCTGCTCGCGGGTCTCGGCCTCGAACTCCTCGACCGTCTTGCCCTGGAACTCCAGGTACTTCTCGATGGAGAGGCCCATCTGACCGAGCTGGTGGTGCTCCAGGTTGTGCTTGCGGGTGTTGACCTCGTCCTCGAGCAGCTTCTCGGGGACCGGGATCTCGGCGAGCTCGATGAGCTTCTCCAGCACCCGCTCCTGGGCCTGGGTGGCCTGGTCGTACTGCTTCATGGTCTCAAGGCGCTTGCGGCTGTCCGCCTTCAGCTCCTCCAGGGTGTCGAACTCGCTCGCCAGCTGGGCGAACTCGTCGTCCAGGGCCGGGAGCTCCTTGGCGGAGACCTTGGTGACCTTGACGGTGACCTCGGCGTCCTTGCCCTCGGCGGAGCCGCCCTTCAGCTGCGAGGAGAAGGTGGCCTCGCCGCCGGCCTCCAGGCCCTTGACGGCCTCGTCGATGCCGTCGAGGAGCTCGCCGGAGCCGATGGTGTAGGACACGTCGGAGGCGACGCCGTCCTCCAGGACCTCGCCGTCGACCTTGGCCTCAAGGTCGATGGTGACCACGTCGCCGTCTTCGGCGGCGCGCTCGACGGCGTTGGTGGAGGCGAAGCGGTTGCGCAGCTGCTCGACCGACTTCTCGACGTCCTCGTCCGACACCTCGACGGCGTCGACCTCGACCTCGATGCCGGAGTAGTCCGGGATCTCGATCTCGGGGCGGACGTCGACCTCGGCGGTGAAGGCCAGCAGCTCGCCGTCCTTCAGCTCCGTGATGTCGACCTCGGGCTGGCCCAGCGGGTTCAGGTCGGCCTCGTTGACCGCCTCGGTGTAGAACTTCGGGAGGGCGTCGTTGACGGCCTCCTCCAGCACCGCACCGCGGCCGAAGCGCTGGTCGATGACCCGGGCGGGGATCTTGCCCTTGCGGAAGCCCTTCACCGTGACCTGCTGGTTGATCTTCTTGTACGCCGCGTCGAGGCTGTCCTTGAGCTCCTCGAAGGGCACCTCGACAGTGAGCCGAACCCGAGTCGGGTTCAGGGTCTCCACGGCGCTCTTCACGGTTCGGTCTCCTTGTGGCTGACTTCGGGGGGTGCCGCCGACGCTGGTCTGCAACGGTCCGGCGGATTTGGGCCCGGCACATCAGACACACGGGCACGCAGCTTGCATAGTAACCGCAAGCGGGAAGCAGCCCACAACGCGATCATCGCGGGTGGTGGTACTGGTGGTCGGGGTGGCCGGATTCGAACCGACGACCTTCCGCTCCCAAAGCGGACGCGCTACCAAGCTGCGCCACACCCCGTCGGTGCGACACGTAGGGTACATGCCCGCGACGGGTCCTCGGCGCAGGGTTTTTCCGGCGGTGTTTCCGGACGGCCGGCGGGCCGCCACGGAATGGGGTGTGCGCGCGACCGGCGGGACCCGCTAGGATGCTGTTCGTGCCGCGGTGCTCTTGACCTGCGGCGCGCGCTGTGCGGGTGTAGCTCAATGGTAGAGCACTAGTCTTCCAAACTAGCTACGCGGGTTCGATTCCCGTCACCCGCTCTCATGGCTCAGGGCCGTCCGGAGGATCTTCCGGACGGCCCTGAGGCGTTCTGGCGCCGCGGGGGCGCCGCTGGTCAGAGTTTGATGCCGGCGATGGTGTCGGCCAGCGAGTCGAGGAAGTTGTTGACCTCGGGGGCGATCGAGCTGGAGGCCAGGAAGAATCCGAAGAGGACGGCGACGATGGCCGGGCCCGGCTTGATGTGGTTGCTGCGGATCAGCACCACCATGATGATCGCCAACAGAACCACCACTGACAGCGAAATGGCCACTACTGATCACACCTTCGGTCGTCCCCTGGTCGGCCCGAGGGCACGGCCGCGCACCCCCATACGGACCATCGTGCCACCAACGGGCCCCGGCTATCCGCCCCGTGGGGACGTTTTCTGCCAACTCGGCGGTTTTCAGAGGCCCAAGAGCGCCCTGACCCGGGTGTACTTGGCGGTCAGCCGGGCGCGGGTGGGTTCGTCCAGGTCGGCCAGCCGGGCCGGGTCGGTGTTGTGTGCGAGGTCGGCCTCCTTGACGAGGAGGGCGCCGGGGGTGGCCAGGATCCGGGCGGTGTACTCCTCCAGGGGTTCGCCGGGGCGTTTGCTGACGGCCAGCACCATGTCCTTGGCGGTCTGCGGCAGTGCGGCGGCGGCCAGCCACTCGGGGGTGAGGGCGTGGTCCTCGATGGCGTCGTGCAGCCAGGCGGCGGCCTGCTGCTCGAAGCTTCCGCCGCGGGTCCTGACCCCCTCGGCGACGGCCGCGAGGTGTTCGGCGTACGGGCGCCCGGACTTGTCCCGCTGGCCGGCGTGGGCCGCGCGGGCCAGTGCCTCGACCTCGGGCAGGGTGAGGGGCGCCGGTGGGGTGTCCGGTGTCATACGAGTCCCTTCGCCGCGGTGTGGAGGGCCTCGGCGGCCCGGCGTACGTCCGCTTCGGTGGTACGCCAGTTGGAGAACGCGGCGCGCAGCGCGGCGGTTCCCCCGTACACGGTGGGGGTGAGGAAGACCTCCTCGGCCACGGCGGCGCTCAGGGCGGCGAGGCGTTCGGGGGTGGGGGCCTCGGCGAGGGTGAAGCAGACCACGTTGAGGCGGACCGGGGCCAGCAGGCGGAACGCGGTGCCGCGGCCGCCCGACGTCCCCGTGCCGGAGGTGGTCGGGGTGGTGAGGTGGGCGGCCAGGGAGTGGGCGCAGGCGATGTCGCGTTCGACGATCTCGCGGTGGCCCCGGCGGCCGTAGGCGCGGAGGGTGAACCAGGTGGCGAGGGCGCGCAGCCGGCGGGAGTTCTCCGGGGTGAGGTGGACCAGGTCGGGGTTCTCGCCGAGCGGGCCGAGGTAGGCGGCGGAGTTCTGGAACACCTGGGCCTGGAGGTCGCGGCGGCGGGTGAACTGGACGGCGCTGTCGTAGGGGACGTTCAGCCATTTGTGGAGGTCCACGCAGACGGAGTCGGCGAGGCCGAGTCCGGCGGTGAGGTGGGCGTGGTCCGGGGAGAGGGCGGCGAACCCCCCGAAGGCGGCGTCGGTGTGCAGCCAGGCGCCGTGCCGGTCGCGGAGGGCGGCCAGCGCGGTGAGGTCGTCGAAGTCCACGGTGTTGACGGTGCCGGCGTTGGCCACGATCACGGCGGGTCCGGGGGTGTCGGCGAGGGCCCGGTCCAGGGCGCCGGGGTCGACGGCCTCCCGGCCGGGCAGGGTGGGGACCCGGACCAGGGAGTTGCGGCCCAGTCCGAGGACGGAGAGGGCCTTGGCGATGGAGGAGTGCGGGGCGCCGGAGAGCACCCGTACGGGTCCCAGGGCGGCGGCGCCGTCCTGGGCCGGGGAGACCCCGAGGCGTTCGCCGAGCCATTCCCGGGCCACGGCCAGGCCGACGGTGTTGGACATGGTGGCGCCGCTGACGAAGGTGCCGGTGTGTTCGGCGGGGAGGCCGAAGAGCTCGCGGAGCCAGGAGACGGTGTGGCGTTCCAGTTCCTGGCCGGCCCCGTCGAGGGCGGAGTTGGAGTTCTGGTCGTGGGTGGCGGTCAGCCAGTCGCCGGCCAGGGCGGCGGGGGTGGCTCCGCCGGTGACGAAGCCGAGGTAGCGGGGGCCGGCCGAGCCGGAGAGGTGGGGAGCCCACCGGCCGGTGAACTCCTCCAGGGCGGCGGCCAGGCCCTCGCCCCGGTCCGGGAGCGGGCCCGGGGGCGGCCGGGGGGTGTCGCGTACGGCGGGGGCGGCGGGCAGGGCGGCGAGGGTCTCGGCGGCCCGCCGGGCGGTGCGGTCGAGGAGTTCGGGCAGGTGGGCCAGATCGGCGGCGAGATGGGCGTCCATGGGGGCACGGTAGGGCGGTCGGGGGCCCGCTCCACGGTCCAATCGCCGCGAAGTGGCCCGCCCCGCGGGCCCGGTCCGCCGGTCAGGCGGAGCGGCGGAGCAGGAGCAGGGCGCGGTCGTCGTTGACGTCCTTGGCGACCTTCTCGATCAGGTGCCAGGCGGCGCCCTTCCAGCCGGCCACCACATAGCGGTCGGCCTCGCCGGTGAGCCTGTCGATGCCCTCGCTGATCTCCCGTTCGGCGGTTTCGACCAGGCCGTCGGTGAAGAGCATCAGGACGTCTCCGGGGCCGAGGTTGCCGCGGGCCGGTTCGAACTCGGCCCCGTCGTAGACCCCGAGGAGCGGGCCGGTGCCGGAGCGCTCCTGCCAGCGGCCGGTGCCGGCGGAGAGCTGGAGGGCGGGCAGGTGGCCGGCGGAGAGGAGTTCGTAGTCCCCGGTCTCCAGGTCCAGGACCAGGTGGACGGAGGTGGCGAAGCCCTCGTCCCAGTCCTGGCGGAGCAGGTAGCCGTTGGCGGCGGGCAGGAAGTCGGCCGGGGGCAAGGAGCCGAGGAGGCCGCCGAAGGCGCCGGAGAGCAGCAGGGCGCGGGAGCCGGCGTCCATGCCCTTGCCGGAGACGTCGGTGAGGACGACCTCCAGGGTGCGGCCGGCCGGGCCGGTGCGGGAGGCCACCACGAAGTCCCCGGAGAAGGACTGGCCGCCGGCCGGGCGGAGGGCCATCTCGTGGTGCCAGCCGGCGGGCAGGGCGGGCAGTTCGCTCTGGACCCGGATCCGTTCGCGGAGGTCGAAGAGCATGGTGCCGCCGCGTCTCCAGGGGACTCCGACGCGGCTGCGGAACTGGGCGATGACCAGTCCGAAGAATCCGCAGGCGGCGACCACCAGGACGGTGCCGGGGGTGACCCGGGCGGGTCCCTGGGTGTACGGGCCGAGGGCCAGGGCCTCGACGATCAGGGCGGTGGCGGAGGCCGCGTAGAGGGTGAGGAGGCTGGCCGGGCGGAGCAGCAGGCCGCCCGCGACGATCGGCAGGACCAGGGCGGAGGGCGAGAACCAGACGGGCAGCAGCAGGGTGCCGCAGGTGATGGCGGGGACGGTGAGCAGCAGTCCGGCGAAGGCCAGCCAGTCGGAGGCGTCGCCGCGGAAGTAGTCCACGGCGGATCTGCGCAGGGCGGTGCGGGCCCGGTGCGAGAGCTTGCGCAACCGGGCCGCGAGGGTTTCCGCTCGTGCTCGGGCCATTGTCTGGGGACCTTATCCATCCTTGCTGTGCATGCGCAGGGGTACCCCCTGAGGCCGTGCGGGAACGGGTCCTAAATCCGATCGACTCAGGAGTATTGCCCTGGTAGGCATGGCCTTATGGCATATGAGATGCGAGTCCTCCGCCCTGCGGAATGGGATGTCTGGTACGAGGGGCTGGAGCTGGCCTTCGGCGGTGTCACGGAGCCGGCGGAGGAGCGGGAGCTGTGGCGGTCCCTGACCGAGCCGGAGCGGTCGCTGGGGGTGTGGGACGGCGAGCACAGCGTGGGTTCGGCCTCGGCGTTCGGCTTCCGGCTGTCGGTGCCGGGGGGCGGGGTGCTGCCGGCGGCCGGGGTGACGATGGTGGGGGTGGCGCCCACGCACCGGCGGCGGGGCATCCTGACCTCGCTGATGCGCCGCCAGCTGGACGACGTCCGGGCGGCCGGTGAGCCGCTGGCGGTGCTGACGGCCTCGGAGGCGGCGATCTACGGCCGGTTCGGCTACGCCGTCGGGTCGTACTGGGTGTCGCTGGACATCGACACCACCCGGGTGCGGCTGGCGCTGCCCGCGGGGGCGGAGTCGGTGCGGCTGCGGCCGGTGGATCCGGAGAAGTCGCTGCCCGAGTGCGAACGGGTGTACGCGTCGGTGGCGGAGCGGCGGGCGGGGGTGCCGGTCCGGCAGCCGGGCTGGGAGCGGGCGGCGGTGGTGGATCCGCCGGCCGGCCGGGAGGGCGCGTCCCCGCTGAAGTGCGTGGTGGCCGAGGGCCCGGACGGCGAGGTGGCCGGGTACGTCCGGTACCACGTGAAGCCGGAGTGGGGCCCGGACGGTTCCGCGGGGGTGGTGGAGGTGCGCGATCTGGACGCCCCGGATCCGGTGGTGTACGCGGCGCTGTGGCAGTTCCTGTTCGACATCGACCTCACCGAACGGGTGAGGGCGCGGGTGCGGCCGGTGGACGAGCCGCTGCTGCAGCTGGTGTCGGACGTGCGGCGCTGCCGGCCGCGGGTGCGGGACGCGATGCACGTCCGGCTGGTGGACCTGCCGGCGGCGCTGGCGGGCCGGGCGTACGGGTCCCCGGTGGACCTGGTGCTGGAGGTGTCGGACGCGTTCTGCCCGTGGAACGGGGGGCGCTGGCGGCTGACCGGGGACTCCGGCGGGGCGGTGTGCGTGCGGACGGAGGATCCGGCGGACCTGGCGCTGTCGGTACGGGAGCTGGGCGCGGCCTATCTGGGCGGGGTCTCGCTGGCGTCGCTGGCGGCGGCGGGCCGGGTGTCCGAGCTCCGGCCGGGCGCACTGGCGGAGGCCACCCGTGCCTTCCGCGGCGATGTGGAGCCCTGGCTGCCGCACGGGTTCTGACCGCGTCCCGTCGGGCCGGCCGGGTGTCCTGGCCGGCCGGACAGGGTCAGCGGTGCCGGCAGGCCAGGGTCAGCGGTGCTGGCAGGTGGGGCACCAGAAGAGGTTGCGGGCCGCCAGGTCGGCGGTGCGGATCGCGGTGCCGCAGATGTGGCAGGGGAGGTTCGCGCGCCGGTAGACGTAGACCTCGCCGCCGTGGTCGTCGACCCGGGGCGGGCGGCCCATGGCCTCCGGCAGGTGTGCGGGGCGCACGGTGTCGATCCGGTTGTTGCGGACCCCTTCGCGCATCAGGGCGCCGAGGTCGTCCCACACGGTGTCCCATTCGGTGCGGCTGATGTCCCGGCCGGTCCGGTAGGGGTCGATGCCGTGCCGGAAGAGGACCTCGGCGCGGTAGACGTTGCCGACGCCCGCGACGACCTTCTGGTCCATGAGGAGGGCGGCGATGGTGGTGCGGGAGCGGGAGATCCGGTTCCAGGCCCGGTCGGGGTCGTCGGCCGCGCGGAGCGGGTCGGGGCCCAGCCGGGCGGCTATGGCGAGCTTCTCCTCGTCCGTGATCAGCTCGCAGGCGGTGGGGCCGCGCAGGTCGGAGTAGTGGCCGTGGTCGGAGATCCGCAGCCGGACGGTGTCCGTGGCGGGCGGGGCCGGGGCCTCGCCCAGGGCGTACTTGCCGAACAGGCCGAGGTGGATGTGGACCCAGCCGGTGCCGCCGAAGCCCAAGAAGAGGTGTTTGCCGTGGGCGTCGGCCTCGTCGAGGGTCCGGCCGTCGAGCAGTGCCGCGCTGTCGCCGAAGCGTCCCTGGGGGCTGCTGACCCGGACCGTGCGTCCGGCGAACCGGTCGGCGTGGTCCTGGGCCAGGCGGTGGATCGTATGCCCCTCGGGCACGGCACTGCTCCTGCTGTCTGCGGCTGTCCGCGGCTGTCGGTGGCTGTCGGTGGGGCGGTCAGCCCTGCTGGGGGTGGTGCGCGGGGATCGGGGGGAGTTCGCCGGTCTGCTCGTAGGCAGTGAGCATGTCGATGCGGCGGGTGTGGCGCTCCTCGCCGGAGTACGGGGTGGCGAGGAATGCCTCGATGAAGGAGGTGGCCTCCTCCTCGGTGTGCATCCGGCCGCCGACGGAGATCACGTTGGCGTTGTTGTGCTCGCGGCCGAGCTTGGCGGTGTCCACGCTCCAGGCGAGGATGGCGCGGACGCCCTTGACCTTGTTGGCGGCGATCTGCTCGCCGTTGCCGGAGCCGCCGATCACGATGCCGAGGGCGTCGGGGTCCGCGGCGGTCTTCTCCGCGGCACGGAGGCAGAACGGCGGGTAGTCGTCCACCGCGTCGTAGATGTGGGGCCCGCAGTCGACGGGCTCGTGGCCGTTGTTCTTGAGCCAGTCCACGAGGTGGTTCTTGAGCTCAAAGCCGGCATGGTCGGATCCGAGGTACACGCGCATGGTCCGAGTGTGGCACGTGGGGCGGTCCGGTCCGGCGGCGGGTGTCGCGTAGGTCACTCCGGAAGCTCAAGTAATCCCAAAGAACCCAGTTGGGACAGGGTTGCGGCTTCCGGGACCAACGGCCCGGACGTTCGCCCCACGGCAACGATCCGGATTCAGGTCTTCCGCCTGTGTTCATTACGGGTTTGAATGCCGGGGCTCGTAACCCGAGAAACCTAAGGATCCGTCCATGAGCTCCACGACGACCCTTCAGAAGGCAGGCGGCGCTTCCGGTGACCCCGGCACCCCCCAGTCTTCCGACGGTTTGAAGGCCGGTCTCAAGAACCGCCACCTTTCCATGATCGCCATCGGCGGCGTCATCGGCGCAGGACTCTTCGTCGGGTCCAGCGGCGGTATCGCCAAGGCCGGCCCCGCCATCCTGGTCTCCTACGCGCTGGTCGGCGCGATGGTGGTCTTCGTGATGCGGATGCTGGGCGAGATGGCCGCCGCGAGCCCGAACTCCGGCTCCTTCTCCGCCTACGCCGACCGCGCCCTGGGCCGCTGGGCCGGGTTCTCCATCGGCTGGCTGTACTGGTTCTTCTGGGTGGTCGTGCTGGCCGTGGAGGCCACCGCCGGTGCGGCGATCCTGGAGAGCTGGGTCCCGGCCGTCCCGCAGTGGGCCTGGGCGCTGATCGTGATGGCGGTGCTGACCGTCACCAACCTGGGCTCCGTCGCCTCCTACGGCGAGTTCGAGTTCTGGTTCGCCGGGATCAAGGTCGTCGCCATCGGCGGGTTCGTGATCGTCGGCCTGCTGGCCGTGTTCGGCGTGCTGCCGGGCTCGGACAACCCCGGTGCCGGGCTGGCGCACCTCACCGACACCGGCGGGTTCATGCCCAACGGCGCGGGCGCGATCCTCACCGGTGTGCTGATGGTCGTCTTCTCCTTCATGGGCAGCGAGATCGTCACCCTGGCGGCCGGCGAGTCCGAGGACCCGCGGCGCGCGGTCACCAAGGCCACCAACTCGGTGATCTGGCGGATCGGCGTCTTCTACCTCGGTTCGATCTTCGTGGTGCTGACCCTGCTGCCGTGGAACGACCCCTCGATCACCGAGAAGGGCTCCTATGTGGCCGCCCTGGACTCGATCGGGATCCCGCAGTCCGGCCGGATCATGGAGGTCATCGTCCTGACCGCCGTGCTGTCCTGCCTGAACTCCGGCCTCTACACGGCCTCCCGGATGGCCTTCTCGCTCGGTGAGCGCGGGGACGCCCCGAAGGCCTTCGCCAAGGTCAACGCCAAGGGCGTGCCGGTGGCCGCGATCCTGGGCTCGGTGGTCTTCGGCTTCGTCGCCGTCTACTTCAACTACGCCTTCAAGGACACCGTCTTCAACTTCCTGCTGAACTCCTCGGGCGCCATCGCGCTGTTCGTCTGGCTGGCGATCTGCTTCACCCAGCTGCGGATGCGCGGGATCCTGATGGCGGAGGCCCCGGAGAAGGTCACCGTGAAGATGTGGCTGTTCCCGTGGCTGACCTGGGCCACCGCCGCGATGATCATGTTCGTGATCGGCTACATGTTCTTCGACGACGCCAACCGCGAGGTGGTCATGCTGTCCACCCTGGTCGCCGCGCTCGTGGTGGCCGTGGGCTTCGTCCTGGACCGGCGCCGCAAGGCCCTCGCCGCCCGCGGCTAGCCCGGAACCGCACCGCGCGAAAAAGAGCCCGGCCCCCGCCGTTCGACGGCGGGGGCCGGGCTCTTTCCCGTACGGGCGGACGGGGTCGGGCTAGCGGCGGCCGGCCAGCTTCCAGGCGGCCGGGAGCAGACCCATGGCCAGGGCGGCCTTGAGCGCGTCGCCGATCAGGAACGGGGTGAGGCCGGCCGCGACGGCGGCGCCGAGGGACATCCCCATGGCGACCATCAGGTAGGGCACGCCCACCGCGTAGATCAGCGCGGAGCCCACCGCCATGGTCCCGGCGGTACGGAGCACCGAGCGGTCACCGCCCGACCGGGCCAGCGCCCCCACCACGGTGGCGGCCAGCAGCATGCCCAGGACGTAGCCGAAGAGGGCGCCGCCCGCGCCCGAGGTGCCGTTCGCGAACCACGGCACGCCCGCCGCGCCGACCGCGGCGTACAGGCCCAGCGCCAGGAACCCCCGCCGGGCGCCGAGGGCGGTGCCGACCAGCAGCGCGGCGAAGGTCTGGCCGGTGACCGGGACCGGGGTGCCGGGTATCGGCACGGACAGCTGGGCGGCCAGCCCGGTGAGCACGGCGCCGCCGCCGACCAGGGCGGCGTCCCGGACCCGGCCGGCCGGCAGCAGGTCGGCGAGGACCAGGCCGGGGCGGGTGGTGGCGGTCAGGGGGGCAGTGCTCATCTGGGACTCCGCGGGTGGGTGCAGGGCTGCGGGGAAAGCGGGACGGCTCGACGCTATGCGCGGTGACCGGGCGGTCACACCCTCGTCCCGGCACAACCCGCACCGGCGGTCTTCGTGGGGATCACACAAACACGCCCGGGAATCCCGCGGACCGAACAGTGCAGCGTGACGGGGATCACGGATGCGTTTGGTCGGGCGGCGTCCGTTTTGCACGGCCGCTCCCCGCTCGGGGACACTGTGGGGATGTCACAAGCACCACTGCCGGTTCTTCCCGAGGAACCCCTCGGCCACGGCCTCAAGCAGCGCCATCTGACCATGCTGGGCCTGGGCGGGGTGATCGGTGCCGGACTCTTCGTCGGCTCGGGCGCCGGCATCGCCGTGGCCGGCCCCGGCATCGTCCTCTCCTATCTTTTCGCGGGCGTGCTCGCGATGCTGGTGATGCGGATGCTGGGCGAGATGTCGGCGGCCATGCCGGCCTCCGGCTCCTTCTCGGTGCACGCGGAGCGGGCGCTGGGCCGCTGGGCGGGCTTCTCGGCGGGGTGGCTGTACTGGTTCCTGCTGGTGGTGGTGCTCGCGGTGGAGGCCACCGGGGCGGCGACCATCGCCAACGGCTGGGTGCCGGCGGTGGACCAGTGGGTCTGGGTGCTGATCTTCATGGTGGTGTTCACGGTCAGCAATCTGGCCGCGGTGCGGAACTTCGGCGAGTTCGAGTTCTGGTTCGCGGCCCTGAAGGTCGGGGCGATCGTCCTGTTCCTCCTGCTGGCCACCCTCGCGATCTTCGGGGTGCTGCCGGACACCGACCCGGTCGGCATGGCCAATCTGACCGGCCAGGGCGGCTTCCTGCCCAACGGCTGGGAAGGGGTGATCTCCGGGGTGCTCGCCGTGGTGTTCGCGTTCGGCGGCCTGGAGGTGGTCACCATCGCGGCGGCCGAGTCCGAGGACCCGGCCCGGAACGTGGCCCGCGCGGTGCGCAGCGCGGTGTGGCGGATCCTCTTCTTCTACATCGGCTCGATGCTGGTGATCGTGACCCTGCTGCCGTGGACCTCGATGGAGCCGGGCAAGAGCCCGTACGTGCAGGTGCTGGACTCCATCGGCATCCCGTCGGCCGGACAGATCATGAACGTGGTGGTGTTCGTGGCGCTGCTGTCGGCGCTGAACGCGAACCTCTACGGGTCCTCCCGGATGGTGTTCTCGCTGGCCGAGCGGGGCGAGGCGCCGAAGGCGCTGCTGGCGGTGTCGCCGGGCGGGGTGCCGCGCCGGGCGGTGGTCGCCTCGGTGGCCTTCGGGTTCGTCTCGGTGGTGCTGAACCTGCTGTGGCCGGACACGATCTTCCTCTACATGCTGAACGCGGTGGGGGCGGTGCTGCTGTTCGTCTGGGCGCTGATCGCGGTGGCGCAGCTGAGGCTGCGGCGCCGGATCGAGCGGGAGGCCCCGGAGCGGCTGACCCTGCGGATGTGGGCGTTCCCCTATCTGACCTGGGTGGCGCTGGCCGGGATGGCGACGGTGCTGGTGCTGATGCTGGCCGACGACTCGGCCCGGCCGCAGGTGCTGTGGTCGGCGGGGGCGGCGGGCGCGGTGCTGGCCGTGGCGGGTCTGCGGGAGCTGCGGGCCCGCCGGGGCTGAGGACCCGGCCCTCCGGGACGTAGGCCCCGGCGCCACGGCGGTCCTGGGTCCCGGGGGCGGTCGGCGGGTGGGGGCGCGGTCACCGCGGGTCATCCTCCTGTCCGTATACCGGACATTAAACGTCCGATAAACGGACGGTCGGCAGACTGGGCCCATGAGCCAGACCCAGACGCAGACCGCACCGGCCGCTCCGGCCGGACCGGCCACCCCGGGCGGTGAGCCCGGACCCCAGCTGTCCAACGGACTGAAGCAGCGGCACCTTTCGATGATCGCCCTCGGCGGGGTCATCGGTGCCGGACTGTTCGTCGGTTCCGGTGCCGGCATCGCCGCCGCCGGGCCCTCGATCGTGCTCGCCTACGCCGCGTCCGGTCTGCTCGTGATGTTCGTGATGCGGATGCTCGGCGAGATGTCCGCCGCCAACCCGGCCTCCGGCTCCTTCTCGGTGCACGCCGAGCGGGCCATCGGCCCCTGGGCCGGGTTCACCGCCGGCTGGATGTTCTGGACCCTGCTGTGCGTGGGCGTGGCCATCGAGGCCATCGGCGCCGCGCACATCATGACGGGCTGGTTCCCCGGAACCCCGTCCTGGATGTGGGTGCTGGTGTTCATGGCGCTGTTCTGCGGGTCCAACCTGGCGGCGGTGTCGAACTTCGGCGAGTTCGAGTTCTGGTTCTCCGCCCTCAAGATCGGCGCCATCGCGCTCTTCCTGGGGCTGGGCGTGCTGGCCGTGCTGGGCGTGCTGCCGGGCAGCGGCGGCTCCCCCGGCACCGCCAACCTGCTGCACGACGGCGGCTTCCTGCCCAACGGGGTGGACGGCCTGCTGGTCGGCCTGCTGGCCTCGGTGGTGGCGTACGGCGGGCTGGAGACGGTGACCATCGCGGCCGCCGAGTCCGAGAACCCGGTCCGGGGCGTGGCCAAGGCCGTGAAGACCACCATGTGGCGGATCGCGATCGTCTACGTCGGCTCCATGCTGGTGATCGTCACCCTGCTGCCGTGGAACGACCCGAAGGTCACCGAGCAGGGCCCCTACGCGGCCACCCTGGACCACCTGGGCATCCCGGCGGCCGGTGAGATCATGAACGTGGTCATCCTGATCGCCCTGCTGTCCGCGATGAACGCCAACATCTACGGCTCCTCCCGCATGGCCTACTCGCTGGTGTCCCGCGGCCAGGGCCCCAGGGCGCTGGGCAAGGTGACGGGCCGGGTGCCGCGCCGCGCGGTGCTGGCCTCCTCCGGGTTCGGGTTCGTCACCGTGCTGCTGTCCTACTGGTACCCGGACACCCTGTTCGCCTGGCTGCTGAACATGGTCGGCGGGGTGATCCTGGTGGTCTGGGGCTTCATCGCGGTCTCCCAGTTCGTGCTGCGCCGCCGCCTGGAGCGGGAGGACCCGGCGAAGCTGGTCGTCCGGATGTGGGGCTTCCCCTATCTGACCTGGGTGGCGCTCGCCGGGGTGGTCGGGGTGCTGGGCCTGATGGTCTGGGACGCCGACACCCGGGTGCAGGTGCTGTTCACCGGCGGCCTGACGGTGGCCCTCGCGGCGACCGGCGGCTTCCTCCAGCGCCGGGCCGCGGGCTCCCGCACGGCGGTCTGACACCCGCTCACCACCGCGCCACGAGGCCGGGCTCATGCGATCGCATGGGTCCGGCCTCCGGCGTTCCGGAGGTCCGGACAAGAGAGGCAACCCTTACATGAGCTGCGGAATAGATACTGCTAGCGTGCAGTTGCCCATTAATTGCAATTAGCGATTGGCACGCTGAGGGGACCGGATAACACGCATGGCCATCTACACGCTTCCTGAGCTTCCGTACGACTACGCGGCCCTGGAGCCGGTGATCAACCCGCAGATCATCGAGCTGCACCACGACAAGCACCACGCGGCCTACGTCACCGGGGCCAACACCACGCTGGAGCAGCTGGCGGAGGCGCGCGACAAGGAGAACTGGGGCGCGCTGAACGGGCTGGAGAAGAACCTCGCGTTCCACCTCTCCGGCCACATCCTGCACAGCATCTACTGGCACAACATGGCCAGCCCGAAGACCGGTGAGGGCGGCGGCGAGCCCACCGCCGCGGACGGCCTGGGCGACCTCGCCGACGCGATCACCGAGTCCTTCGGCTCCTTCGCCAAGTTCAAGAAGCAGCTGACCTTCGCGTCCTCCGCGACGCAGGGCTCCGGCTGGGGCGTGCTCGCCTACGAGCCGGTCAGCGGCCGCCTCGTCGTCGAGCAGGTCTACGACCACCAGGGCAACGTGGGCGTCGCCAGCACCCCGATCCTGGTGTTCGACGCCTGGGAGCACGCCTTCTACCTGCAGTACAAGAACCAGAAGGTGGACTTCATCGAGGCGATGTGGAACGTCGTCAACTGGCAGGACGTCTCCAAGCGCTACGCCGACGCCAAGGCCAACACCCCGCTGCTGATCCCCGTCAAGGGCTGACCAGCACCGCAGAGCCGCCCGCCTCGTGATCGTCTTCTCAACCTTCGCGTACGGGCGTTTCCAACGGCCGACCCCCGTGAGGACGTGACTCACGGGGGTCGGCTGTGTTCGCGGTACCGCCGGGCGGCGGGGCCACCGGGCTACTCGAAGGACGGGCCCGCCGTGCGGGTGCGCTTGATCTCGAAGAAGCCCGGGGTGGACGCCACCAGCAGGGTGCCGTCCCACAGCCGGGCGGCCGCCTCGCCACGCGGGGCCGGGGTGACCACCGGGCCGAAGAAGGCGACCTCCCCGTCCGCGCCGGGCACCGAGATGACCGGGGTGCCGACCTCCTGGCCCACCCGGCCGATACCGTCCGCGTGCGAGGCGCGCAGCTCGGCGTCGTACTCGTCGGAGTCCGCGTGCTCGATCAGCTCGGCCGGCAGGCCGGCGTCGGCCAGGGCGCCCGCTATGGCCTCCCGGGTCGGGCCCTCGCCGTTGTTGTGGAAGCGGGTGCCGAGCGCCGTGTACAGCTTGCCGACGGCCTCGTCCCCGTGCTTCTGCTGGGCGGCGACCACCACCCGGACCGGCGCCCAGCCCTTGCTGCTGAGCAGCTCGCGGTAGACCTCGGGGAGTTCGTCGTGCCGGTCCTCGTTGAGGACGGCCAGGCTCATCACGTGCCAGCGGATCTCGACCTCGCGAACCTTCTCGACCTCCAGCATCCACCGCGAGGTCATCCACGCCCAGGGACACAGCGGGTCGAACCAGAAGTCGACGGGGGTCTTCTCG
Organism: Streptomyces sp. NPDC033845; assembly: GCF_055576225.1. Lineage (NCBI taxonomy): Bacteria > Bacillati > Actinomycetota > Actinomycetes > Kitasatosporales > Streptomycetaceae > Streptomyces > Streptomyces sp. NPDC033845. The sequence goes on from NZ_JBVIRI010000001.1 coordinate 830,849, forward strand.
CTCACCTGGGTCTGGGACATGGCACTCCTCGAAACGGACTCCTGCGTGCTTTCCCCCAGGCCAACCGGCCGGGAGCGGCGCGCATTCCCCGTGGGAGGATTCGAATGGACCACAGGCTGATCGCACGAAGGAGTGCCAGTGCCCGGAGAGAACCTGACCCGCGAGGAGGCCCGAGAACGGGCCGAGCTGCTGTCCGTCGACGGGTACGAGGTGTCCCTCGACCTCAGGTCGGCGGTGGACGAGGCCGAACCGGCCGACGGTCCGCGCACCTTCCGCTCGGTGACCACCGTCCGCTTCCGGGCGGCCGTGCCGGGCGGCGGCAGCTTCGCCGACCTGATCGCCCCCTCGGTGAACACGGTCACCCTGAACGGCCGGGAGCTGGACACCGACGCCGTGTTCGACGGCACCCGGATCGCCCTGGACGGGCTCGCCGCCGAGAACGTCCTGGTCGTGGACGCGAACTGCGCGTACAGCCGGACCGGCGAGGGCATGCACCGGTTCGTGGACCCGGAGGACGGCGAGGTCTACCTCTACACCCAGTACGAGCCGGCCGACGCCCGGCGGGTGTACGCCAACTTCGAGCAGCCCGACCTCAAGGCGCCCTACCGGTTCGAGGTGACCGCGCCCGAGGGCTGGCAGGTGTGGAGCAACGGCGCCGAGGAGGCCCGGTCCGAGGACGGGCTGACCCGCGTCTTCGCCGAGACCGCGCCCATCTCCACGTACATCACCTGCGTGGTGGCCGGCCCCTACCACTACGTGACGGACAGCTACACCCGCGGGGACCTGACGATCCCGCTGGGGGCCATGTGCCGCAAGGGGCTGGCGAAGCACTTCGACGCGGAGGACATCTTCCTCGTCACCAAGCAGGGCTTCGACTTCTTCCACGAGAACTTCGACTTCCCCTACCCGTTCGGGAAGTACGACCAGGCCTTCGTCCCCGAGTACAACCTGGGGGCGATGGAGAACCCGGGCATGGTCACCTTCCGCGAGGAGTACATCTTCCGCGGCAAGGTCACCCGGGCCTCCTACGAGCGGCGCTGCAACACGATCCTGCACGAGATGGCCCACATGTGGTTCGGCGACCTGGTCACCATGAAGTGGTGGGACGACCTGTGGCTGAAGGAGTCCTTCGCGGACTTCATGGGCTCCTTCTCGCAGGTCGAGGCCACCCGCTTCGACCAGGCCTGGGTGACCTTCGCCAACAACCGCAAGGCGTGGGCCTACCGGGCCGACCAGCTGCCCTCCACCCACCCGGTCACCGCCGACATCCGGGACCTGGAGGACGCCAAGCTCAACTTCGACGGCATCACCTACGCCAAGGGCGCGGCGGTGCTCAAGCAGCTGGTCGCCTATGTGGGCCGGGACGCGTTCCTGGAGGGCGCCCGCCGCTACTTCAAGGCGAACGCCTACGGGAACACCACCCTCGACGACCTGCTGTCGGTGCTCGGGGAGGTGTCCGGCCGGGACATGGCCGGCTGGTCCCGGGCCTGGCTCCAGACCGCGGGGGTGAACGTGCTGACCCCGCAGGTCACCCATGACGCGGCGGGCCGGATCACCGAGCTCGCGGTGCTCCAGGAGGGCGCCGAACTGCGTCCGCACCGGGTCGGGGTGGGCCTCTACCGGCTGGAGACGGACGGTTCGCTGGTCCGCTACGCGCGCGCCGAGGCGGACGTGGCCGGGGCCCGCACGGTCATCGGCGAACTGGCCGGGGCCGAGCGCGCGGACCTGGTGCTGGTCAACGACGAGGACCTCACCTACGGCAAGGTCCGCTTCGACGAGGTGTCGCTGGCGACGCTGCGCCGCCACCTCGGCTCGGTGACCGACCCGCTGGCGCGGGCGCTGTGCTGGTCGGCCCTGTGGAACCTGACCCGGGACGGGCTGATGCCGGCCCGCGACTTCCTCTCCCTGGTACTGGCCTTCGCCGGCCGGGAGTCGGACGTCGGCGTGCTCCAGATGCTGCACGCCCAGGCGCTCGGCGCGGTCACCCACTACACGGCGCCGGAGCGGCGCGAGCAGGGCGGCCGGGAGCTGGCGGCGGGTGCCCTGCACGAGCTGCGGCTGGCCGAGCCGGGCTCCGAACACCAGCTGACCTGGGCCCGGTTCTTCGCGGCGAGCGCCTCCTCGGAGGGCGACTTCCAGCTGCTGCTCGGCCTGCTGGAGGGATCCGCCCGGATCGACGGGCTGGACGTGGACCAGGAGCTGCGCTGGGACTTCCTGCTCCCGCTGGCCGCGCACGGTGCGGTGGACGAGTCGGTGCTGGCCGCCGAGCTGGCCCGGGACGACACCGCCTCGGGCAAGCGGCACCAGGTGCGCTGCCTGGCGGCCCGGCCCTCGGCGGCGGTGAAGGCGCAGGCCTGGGCGGCCGTGGTCGAGTCGGACGCGCTGTCGAACGCGCTGGCCGAGGCCACCATCTCGGGATTCCAGCAGCCCTCCCAGCGGGAGCTGCTGGAGCCCTACGTGGAGCCGTACTTCGCGATGCTGGAGCGGCTGTGGGCGGAGCGCTCCATCCAGATCGGCATGGACGTGGTCCGCGGGCTGTTCCCCTCGCTGCGGTCCACCCCGGCCACCCTGGCCGCGGCGGACGACTGGCTCAGCGCCCATCCGGCGGCGGCCCCGGCGCTGCGGCGACTGGTCCTGGAGGCCCGGGACGACCTGGCCCGCGCGCTGACCGCGCAGGCCTGCGACGCCGCCTCGGCCTGACCGGCCGTGCGGCCCCCGTGCCGGGCGCGGGGGCCGCACCTACTCGGCAGTCGAACGCCCGTACTTTAGCCCCGGCTTGTCCCGTTTTGGCGACGGGCGTGTAACAGGGGTTAGGGAGCCCAGGGAGGCCGGGCATCCCAGCGGCATGAACCACAACACCCCCCTCCCCCTCCGCCACCTCGCCGGCACCGGCGGCCGCCCCCGCGTCCTGACCCTCGCCCAGCTCCGCGAGCACGGGGTCACCGCCGCCGACGCCGCGGAGCGGCCCTGGCAGCAGATCCTGCCCGGCGTGTTCCTGCTCCACGCGGGACCGGCCACCAGCGAGGAGCGGCTGGCCGCGGTCCTGCTCTACGCCCGGCGCCGCGGCGGCGAGGCGATGATCACCGGGCTGGCGGCGCTCGCCCTGCACCGGTTCACCTCCGCTCCCCCGCTGCTCGCCCTCCAGCACATCGACGTCCTGGTGCCGACCACCCGCCGGCTCCGCTCGGCCGGCTGCGCCCGGCTGGTGCGGACCCCGGTCCCGCCGCGGCCGGACGAGGTGGCCGGACTGCCGGTGGCCCCGGTGGCCCGGGCGGTGGCGGACGCGGTCGGACAGCTCTCGGACGCCCCGACGGTCCGCCGGCTGCTCGGCGAGGCCGTCCGCGGCGGGCACTGCGAACCGGCCGCGCTGGTCAGGGAACTGACGGTGGCCCGGCTGCTGAACCGCCCCCACGTGGTGGACGCGGTGGAGGGGCTGCTCGCCGAGGGCCGCGGGATCGCCGAGGACCGGCTGTACGACATGGTGCGGCTGCACCAGCTGCCGGAGCCGGTGTGGAACGTGGACCTGCGGGTGCCCGGCGGCCCCCACCTGGGCGGGGTGGACGCGTACTGGCCGGACCACGCGGTCGCGGTGGAGCTGGACACCCGGGCCCCCCGGCAGGGCGAGGACGAGGAGTGGACGGAGGTCGTCCGCAAGCGGGAGGCCCTGGAGCGGCTGGGGGTGACCGTGGTCCACATCACCCCCCGCAAGCTCCGGGAGCACTCCGAGCAGCAGGCCGCCGTCGTCCGGACCGCCCTGACGGCAGCCGGCGACCGCGAACCCGCCGCCTATCTGGTGGTGCTGCCCCGGTGAACGGGCGGATTGGCCGGGGAGTACTCCGGGCCGGTCCACAGCAGACGCCCGGCGGGCCGGCTCTCGGCCACCGCCTCGATCCGGAAGACCACGGCCCGGCCGCCGTCGGACCCGAACTCGGTCCGGGCGGTGCCGCTGAGCTGGAGCTGGGCGCCGGTCTCCCAGTCGGGGAAGAGCAGTCCGGCCCGGGAGTCGGCGGCCAGGTTGCCCAGGGTGAGGAACATGGCGTTGCCCGGGTAGTCGGGCCAGGCCAGTTCGGTCGGGGAGAGGGTCCGGACGAACCCGGGGTTGCCGCCCCGGTGGCTGACGTCCACCCCGTCCTCGGCGGTGGTGGCGACGTAGAAGGTGTCCGCGGCCCGCACGGCCCGGACCTGGCCGGGGGTGAGGGAGCGCCCGCGGACCGGCGGTCCGGAGCCCTCCGGCTCCCTGCGCAGCGGCTCGCGCCGCTGGAGGTACTTGGGGCAGTTGGCGAAGACCTGGTCGGCGGCCACGGCGAAGCCGCCGGGGAACTCCTCCACCGTTCCGTTGAGCCGCATCCGGCGCCGGGTGCGGGGGTCCAGGGCGAGGGTGCCGATCCGGGTGCCCGGCCGGGACAGCGCCCCGGCCAGCGGGTCGCCCGCCGGGAGACCGCCCGCCACCGCGATGTGCCGGGGGTCCGTGGCCCGGACGAACCCGGGCCGGCCGGTCAGCTGAGAGGCCCACATCCGGCCCGCCCCGTCGGCCGCGCCGACGACCAGGAAGGGCTGCCGGGCCAGGAAGCCGGCCGCGACCTCCTTGATGCCGGGTCCGATGGAGCGGCCCACATGATCGGCGAGCTCCCGGACCCCGACCCGGTCCTGAACGGCCCGGGTGCCCGGGTGGTATGCCCCGGTCATCAGAAGAACCCGCAGGTGGGAGACCCTTCGACGGGCGCGGGAGCGCCCTCGGCGCCGGCCGGGACGGAGATCTCCAGCCGGGTGCCGTCGGGGTCGTGGAAGAAGATCCCGCCGGAGGCCGCGCCCTCGCCGTGGGCGACGACCCCCTCGTAGGCGAACGCGACGCCGCGCTCGCGCAGCCGGGCCTCGTACGCCCGGACCTGCTCGATGTCCCCGGCCGAGAAGGCCAGGTGGTGGAGTCCGGCGGCGGCCGGGCGGTAGCCGCCGTCCGCCTGCTCCCAGAGGGTCAGGAGCAGCTCGCCGTCCCGGCCGAGGAAGGCGAACCGGCGGCCCTCCCCGGTGCCTTCGCCGAGGTTCTCGAAGCCCAGGGCATCCCGGTAGAAGCCCAGCGACCTGGTCAGGTCGGTGACGTTCAGTCCCACGTGTCCGGTGCGCAGCCCGCTGACGGCGGCCGTCATGACGATCCCCTGCCTCTCCCTGCCGGTTCCTAACCTTCCAAAATCAATTTAAAGGTTAGACGAGTGGGCGTCAACCGGTCACGTACGATTCAGGGGTTAGTTCGCGACGGGAGGCAGTCCATGACGGTGACGGATCCGCGGCCGCTCACCGGCGAGCCGGTGGCCCTCGACCTGCTGAACACCCGCTGGATGCGGGACGGCCGGGCGCTGGACCTGTTCGCCGGCGCGGGTGCCGGGCTGACCCGGGTGGAGGGGCTGGCCGTCTGGCTGGAGGCCACCGGGCTGGCCGGGCGGTTCCGCGCCGACGCCGCGACCCTGGTGCACCTGCTGACCGCGCGCGAGGCCATCGCCCGCGCGGTCGCCGACCCGGCCGACCCGGGCGCCCGGGCGCTGGTCGACGGGGTGCTGGAGCACGGCCGGATCCGGCTCACCCTGGGCACGGACGGGCAGGGCGAGCGGGCCGAGTTCGACGATCCGACCTGGGGGCCGGCCTGGACGGCCGCCCGGGACTACCTGGAACTGCTGGGCGGCAGCCCGGGCCGGATCCGCCGGTGCGCCGGGGAGGGCTGTGTGCTGCACTTCCACGACACCTCGCGCAACGGCACCCGGCGCTGGTGCTCCATGGCCGCCTGCGGAAACCGGGCGAAAGCCTCCCGCCACTACGCGCGCACGCGCGAGCGCTGAGCGACCCGAAGTTGTCACACCCCGGTCCGGTCTGAGCCAGGACCGGAGCCCGCACGATCGACAAGTCGATTCTTCAGCACCCCAGGCTCGTACCGGTCTGCCCCGGTACGGCCCCGCTGGCGTATCCGCCGCACTGGCGAGAGTCCGCCAGTACCCCACTGGTTCCCTGGCAACCCTCCCCAATCACCGGTCAATTGCGCAAAGCTGACCGGTCATCCGGCACCGAAATCCGGACCGTATCTTTCACTTACCAGGGATGCTGATGACCCTCGAATCCCCCGGCTCCATACCCGCGGCCAGACGCGTCGCCCGCGTCGCGGCCGCGGCCGGCCTGGTGGCGGCCCTCGCGGCCACCGGATCGGTACCCGCCTTCGCGGCGGTCAGCGCCGATGTGCCCGCCACCGGGCAGCCGACCGCCCCGGTCAAGTCCGCCGACCAGAAGCTCGGTTCGGCCGACGCCGAACTGCTCCAGGCCGCGCAGGCCAAGGGCGAGAAGACCGTCACCGTGATGGTGGCCACCGCCCCCGGCCAGACCGGCCAGGTCGCCGCGCAGCTCGACGCCGTCCAGGGCGGCTCGGTGGGCCAGACGTACGACAAGCTCGGCTACGTCCGCGCCACCCTGCCCACCGACAAGGCGGAGGCGGCCCTCAAGGCCGCCGCCAAGCTGTCCTCCGTGCACGGCATCGACCTGCGGCACGAGATCCAGCTCCCGGACCCGCGCCCGGACGCCGACCGCGAGAACGGCACGGTCAAGCGGACCGCCGCCGCCTTCGCGGCGCCGGACAAGAACACCCCGGCGAAGAACCCGTACAACCCGTCCTTCGAGACGGGCGCCGTGGACTTCGTGAAGAAGCACCCCAAGGCCGACGGCCGCGGGGTCACCATCGGCATCCTGGACTCCGGCGTCGACATCGCGCACCCGGCCCTCCAGAAGACCACCACCGGCGAGCGCAAGATCGTCGACTGGGTGACCGCCACCGACCCGATCACCGACTCGGACGGCACCTGGCGCGCCCAGATCACCCCGGTCACCCCCACCGACGGCGCCTTCACCGCGGGCGGCCAGAGCTGGAAGGCGCCCGCCGGCACCTACCAGTGGAGCCGCTTCAGCGAGTCGGTCACCGCCACCGGTGACGCGGCGGGCGACCTCAACCGGGACGGGGACACCACCGACCGGTTCGGCCTGCTCTACGACCCGGCCGCCGGAACCGTCCGCGTCGACACCGACCAGAACGGCGACTTCACCGACAACGAGCCGATGAAGCCCTACAAGGAGGGCTTCCAGATCGGCTACTTCGGCACGGACAACCCGGCCACCGAGATCGCCGAGCGGATCCCCTTCGTCATCCAGATCCGCAAGGACGTCCCGATGGACCCGCTGGGCGGTGACTGGGTCGGCAAGAAGGCCGACTTCGTCAACGTCGGTGTCATCGAGTCCGAGCACGGCACCCACGTGGCCGGCATCACCGCCGCCAACAGCCTGTTCGGCGGCAAGATGAACGGTGCCGCGCCCGGCGCCAAGCTGGTCTCCTCGCGGGCCTGCTCCTGGGGCGGCGGCTGCACCAACGTCGCGCTCACCGAGGGCATGATCGACCTGGTCGTGAACCGGGGCGTGGACATCGTCAACATGTCCATCGGCGGTCTGCCGGCGCTGAACGACGGCAACAACGCGCGCGCCGAGCTCTACACCCGCCTGATCGACACCTACGGCGTCCAGCTGGTCATCTCGGCCGGCAACTCCGGTCCGGGCCTCAACACCATCGGCGACCCCTCGCTGGCCGACAAGGTCATCAGCGTGGGCGCCTCGGTCTCCAAGGACACCTGGGCCGCCAACTACGGCTCCGCCGTGGCCAAGAAGTACAACATGTTCAACTTCTCCTCGCGCGGTCCGCGTGAGGACGGCGGGTTCACCCCGACCATCACCGCCCCCGGCGCCGCGATCAACTCGATCCAGACCTGGCTGCCCGGCGCCCCGGTCGCCGAGGCCGGCTACCAGCTGCCCGCCGGCTACGGCATGCTGCAGGGCACCTCGATGGCCTCGCCGCAGGCGGCGGGCGCCAGCGCCCTGCTGATCTCGGCCGCCAAGCAGGAGAGCCTGGAGCTCACCCCGGCCACCCTGCGCACCGCGCTCACCAGCACCGCCACGAAGATCGCGGACGTCCCGGCGCACGCCCAGGGCTCCGGCCTGATGGACATCCAGGCCGCCTGGAAGTCCATCGAGCGCGGCGCCAAGGCGAACGAGTTCACCGTCAAGGCCCCGGTCGACACCGCGATCGACCAGTTCCTGAAGACCCCGGGCTTCGGCACCGGTCTCTACGACCGCGAGGGCGGCCTCAAGACCGGTCAGAAGAAGGTCTACGACGTGGTCGTCACCCGCACCACCGGGGTGAAGTACGGCACCCGTCACGACCTGAGCTGGCGCAACAACGACGGCACCTTCAAGGTGCTGGGCGGCTACGACTACGTCACCCTGCCGCTGAACAAGCCGGTCACCATCAAGGTCGAGGCCAAGGCCGGCACCGCCGGCGTGCACAGCGCGATCCTGCAGCTGGACGACGAGACCACCGAGGGCATCGACAAGCAGATCCTGACCACCGTGGTGGCCTCGGCTCCGCTGGCCAAGCCCGCGTTCGGGTTCTCCGCCTCCTCCTCGGTGCAGCGCAACAGCCACAAGTCGTACTTCGTGACGGTCCCGCAGGGCGCCAAGACCCTTGAGGTCGCCCTCGGCGGGCTCGCGGCGGGCAGCCAGACCCGGTTCATCTCGATCCACCCCTACGGTCTGCCGGTCGACCCGACCGCCACGACCGGCTGCTACCCGAACTACGACAACCCGGCGAACACCTGCCGCCCCGACCTGCGGTCGTACCCGAACCCGCAGCCGGGCGTCTGGGAGATCGAGGTCGAGGCGCGCCGCACCTCGCCGCTGCTCGACAACAAGTACAAGCTGGACGTCGCCGTCCTCGGCACCGTCTTCGACCCCGCGGTCAAGGTGCTCCCCGAGGTCAAGCAGGGCACCCCGGCCCCGGTCACCTGGACCGTGAAGAACGACTTCGCGGGCATCACCGGCGGCAAGCTGAAGGGCGGCGCCCTGGGCTCCGCGAAGGTCGCCAAGCCGACCATCGCGGACGGCGAGACCCACACCAGCACCGTCACCATCGGTGCCGGCGTCTCCCGCCTGGACATCGCCATCGGCAACGTCTCCGACGCGGGCGCCGACCTCGACCTCGACGTCTACCGTGACGGCGTGAAGGTGGGCTCCTCCGCGGACGGCGACTCCGAGGAGAGCGTCTCCCTGGCCAACCCGGCCGCCGGCACCTACACCATCGAGGTCGTCGGCTACGCGGTCCCGGCCGGCACCACCACCTACGACTACCGCGACGTCTTCTACTCGGCGGCCCTCGGGTCGATCCAGGTGGACGACGCGGCCGTGGTGAACCTCGGGAACGGCGCCTCGGCGCAGGTCTCGGCGAACGTGCTGGTGAACAGCGAGGCCCCGGAGGGCCGCCAGTTCTTCGGCGAGGTGCAGCTGCTCAACTCCCGCGGCACCGCGGCCGGCAACGGCAGCGTGCAGATCGAGAAGGTCACCCCGTGACGGTGTGACCCGGCAGTGAACCAGTGAGGGGCGGGGGTCCGGTCGTTGCCGGACACCCGCCCCTCCACCTTTCCCCCCGGTGACGCCTCCGGTCAGCCCCGGCGCAGACCGCTCAGGTCCTGCGCGTAAGTGCCGACCGCGTGCGCGATGACGTCCACATTGGTGTCGAAGACCTTGAGGTCCAGGTTCTTCAGGGTGTCGCCGGCCCCGTGGTAGTTGGGGTCGTACGGCAGACCGGCGGTACCCCCGTAACGGCGGGCCTGCTCCTCGGTCTTGATGCCCTCGGCGCCGGTGAAGGTGCCGCCGGCCGGGATGCCGTTCTCGATGAACGGGCCGTAGTCGGAGCGGCCGTCGAAGTCGCTGCCCTCGTGCGGCTTGCGCTTCTTGTCGAGGAAGCCGTTGATCAGGGCCTCGATCTGGGCGGAGCCGGCCGGACCGGCGCCCGCTCCGGTCCTGTCCGAGTCGTCGCCGTCGTAGACGAACTGGACCGGGTTCGGCGAGGCGATCATGTCGAAGTTCAGATAGAGGGCGATGTCCTTCCTCTGCTTCTCGGACAGCTGCGCCACGTAGTGGTCGGAGCCCAGCAGGCCCAGCTCCTCGCCCGACCACCAGGCGAACCGCACCTTGTTGGCGGGGCTGCGGGTCTCGTCCGCGAGCTTGAGGGCGACCTCCAGCAGACCGGCCGAGCCGGAGGCGTTGTCGTTGATGCCCGGGCCCTCCTTGACCGAGTCCAGGTGGGCGCCGACGGTGACCACCCGGTCGGCGCGGCCGCCGCGGGTCTCCGCGATCACATTGCGGGTCTTCCTGGTGATCACTTCCTGGTCGAGGTCCAGCCGGACCTTGACCTCGCCCTTGGCCGCGGCGGCGGCCAGCGCCTCCCCGTCGGCGAGGGTGAGGCCGGCGCTCGGGATCAGGCCCTCGGCCGGGGTGGAGAACGAGCCGCGGACCGGGGTGGTGCCGCTGTGGTTGTAGACGATGACCCCGAGGGCGCCGGCCTCGTGGGCCGCCTTCTGCTTCTCCACGAAGGTGCAGGAGCCGCGCTTGACCAGGGCGATCTTCCCGGTGAAGGCGCCGGCCGGGAAGTCCTCGGCGGTGCAGCCGGGGGTCTCGTCGACCCGGGCCGCGGCGATCGGGGCGGTCAGACCGCCGGCCGGGGTGTTCCTGGTGAAGGTGAAGGCGGCGGTGGCCAGCTCGCGGTCCGCGGCGCCCCCCGTGCCGAGCACGGTGGTCCGCTCGGTCTTCGTCCTCGCCTCGTGGAACGCGAACTCCTGGTAGGAGACCCGGTACCCGGCCTTCTTCAGGGTGTCGTGGACATAGCGGGCGGAGGCCTCGTGGCCGGGGGTGCCGGCGGCCCGGTTGCCGCCGTTGCGGTCGGCTATCCGCTGGAACGCCTTCAGATGGCGGTAGGCGCCGCGGCCGGAGGACTCCTCCACCAGCTCCTTGGCGAGCTTGCGGGCCGCCTTCTCCGGGCGGTCGTGGCGGTCATGGGCGGCGGCCGGGCCGGCGGTGAGCAGCAGGGGGGCCAGGGCGGCCGCGGCGGTGGCGGCGGCGACGGCCGCGGTGGTCCGGCGGCGGTGGTCGGGCATGGGTGGAACTCCCCGTGTTCGGCAGGCGGTGTCCGGATATCGGATATCGGACGGGACTGTCCGGACCGTAACCGTTGCAGGTCCGACAATCCGGACAGCCGGCGATCATGCAACGCGGCCGCCACACACTTGTCACACCGCATGGCAGGATCCGGTCATGACGATCATCACGAAGGGCGCCAACACCGCCCTGCCGGAAGGTCCGTTGCGCATCACCGTGGCCAGGACGGCCCGGCCGGGCAGTCCCCCGGTGGCCGTGGCGGCGGTCCTGCTGGACGAGGCCGGGCGGGTCCGCGGCGACGCCGACGTGGTGACCGGGGACCGGCCCCGCCACCCCTCCGGCGCGGTGCGGCACCTGGGCGGGGCGGCGGAGGGACCGCGGCTGGTCCAGCGGCTGGAGATCCTTCCGGACGGTGTGGAGCCCGCCGTGCGGCGGGTGCTGATAGCCGCCCTCACGGCGGACGGCGCCTTCGGCTCGGTCGACGGGCTGTCCGTCGAGGTGGCGGCGGGCTCCGGGGACCCGGCGGTCCGGTACGAACCCGCCGCCGCCGGGGAGACCGCGCTGGTGCTCGGGGAGTGCTACCGGCGCGACGGCGGCTGGCGGTTCCGCGCGGTGGGCCAGGGCTACGCCACCGGCCCCGCCGGCCTGGCCGCCGACTTCGGGCTGGACCCCGCCGCCCTGCCGGCCGCACCGGTCCCCGGCCCCGGGCCGACCGAGGTGTCGAAGGAGCAGGAGCCGCCGGTGCCCGGCACCGCCCCGGCCGCGCCCCACGGGTCCGTACGCTCCCTGCGGAAGGCCGCCACGGACCCGCGGCCGGACCCGCAACCCGACCCGCAACCCGACACCGTCGTCCACGAGGGCCGCGGCAAGGCCCAGGTCACCCTGCTGAACCCGGCCCCCGGCCGGCCCTCCGTACTCGACTTCGAGGCCGAGCCCGCCACCGACGGGTTCGACTACTTCACCCTGTGGCGCGAGCACGGGGACGGCAGCCTCCCGATGGTCGTCGGCGGGGGCCGCCACGGACGCACGGTGGCCTTCCGGGACGCCCGCCCCCGGCTCCGGGTGAGCGTGAACGCGCCCGCCGGCTGGCGGATGACCCTCCGCCCGCTCACCGTCCTCGACCCGCTGGCCGGCCCGGTCCGGGGCCGGGGCCACACCGTGTTCCGCTACACGGGCCCGCCCGCCCTGATCCGGGCCCGGGCCACCGGCTCGAAGGAGGCTACGGGAGCCGTGCACGTCGTCCAGCCGGACGGCTCCGCGCACCTCTCCGGGGAGCTCCGCCCCGGGCTGCCGATGGCCGGTCCGCTGCCGGTCGGCCCCGAGGGCTGGTGCCTGGTGATGGTGAAGGCGACCGTCGAGTGCGAGTGGCGGCTGGAGGCGCGCCCACTGGCCGAAGCCGCCCGGCTCGGCCGCAAGCTATCCGGTGAGGGCTGGGCGGTGGTGGTGCACGACGGGCCGGCCGCGAAGGTGAAGGTGCGGCGCGGGAACCGGGCCGACACCTCGGGTCCGGTGCTGTTCGCCCTCGACGAGCGGCTGTTCCCGGTGGACCGGCTGGGCACGGAGCCCGGGACGTACTCCGTGCCCTCCGGCCCGGTCGGCATCCGCTCCGGAGGGAAATGGACCCTGGAGGTCCGCCGCTGATCGGCGGCGCGGGACCGGTCGTCCGTACTGCGGACAATCGATTGGACAAGCGGCCCGGGGTCGCCCGCATGATGGAGCAGGCTTGCCCCAGCTGTACGTACCAGAAGGAGTCACCGTGAGGGTCGGAATCGTCGGAGCCACCGGACAGGTCGGCGGAGTCATGCGCGGCATCCTCGCGGAGCGGAAGTTCCCCGTGGACGAGCTGCGGCTGTTCGCCTCGGCCCGGTCGGCCGGCTCGACGATCGAGTGGGAGGGCCGCGAGATCACCATCGAGGACGCCTCCACCGCCGACTACACCGGCCTCGACATCGTGCTGTTCTCGGCCGGCGGCGCGACCTCCAAGGCCCTCGCCGAGAAGGTCGCCTCCCAGGGCGCCGTGGTGATCGACAACTCCTCCGCCTGGCGCCGCGACCCCGAGGTCCCCCTCGTCGTCTCCGAGGTCAACCCGCACGCGGTCCGGAACCGGCCCAAGGGCATCATCGCCAACCCGAACTGCACCACCATGGCCGCGATGCCGGTGCTGCGCCCGCTGCACGACGAGGCCGGTCTGACCGCCCTGGTCGCCACCACCTACCAGGCCGTGTCCGGCTCCGGCCTCGCGGGCGTGGCCGAGCTCGACGGGCAGGTCCGCGCGGTCGCCGACGGGGCCACCGCGCTGGTCCACGACGGCGGGGCCGTGGACTTCCCCGAGCCGGGCGTCTACAAGCGCCCGATCGCCTTCAACGTGCTGCCGCTGGCCGGCTCGATCGTCGACGACGGCTCCTTCGAGACCGACGAGGAGCAGAAGCTCCGCAACGAGTCCCGGAAGATCCTGGAGATCCCGGAGCTCAAGGTCTCCGGCACCTGCGTGCGCGTGCCGGTGTTCTCCGGGCACTCCCTCCAGGTCAACCTCCGCTTCGAGCGCCCGATCAGCGTGGAGCGCGCCTACGAGCTGCTGGGCGAGGCGCCGGGCGTGGTCCTCTCCGAGATCCCGACCCCGCTCCAGGCGGCCGGCAAGGACGCCTCCTACGTGGGCCGGATCCGGGTCGACGAGACCGCCGAGAACGGCCTCGCCCTGTTCCTCTCGAACGACAACCTGCGCAAGGGCGCCGCCCTGAACGCGGTCCAGATCGCCGAACTGGTCGCCGAGGAACTCACCGCCTGACCCGCACGCGCCGGAGGGGCGGCACCCACCGGGTGCCGCCCCTCCGGCGTACCCGGGCGCGCCGGCCCGTCAGGGGCGGCGCACCTCGTAGAGGAAGCAGCCGTACTCGGCGGAGCGGAGGTGGACCAGGGCCACCTCGGGGTCGCTGAAGGCCTCGTCCAGGGCGGCGGTGACCACCCGGTCCGGGTCGGGGCCCAGGTCGAGGACCCGGCCGCCCAGGATGCGGCCGTCGGCCGCGTAGCGGCGGGCGGTGCGCAGCGCGCCGGGGGTCGCGAAGGGGCCGCCGGCCGGGTCCGGGTCCGGTCCGCCGCAGTCGGCGGCGTGCACGAAGACCGGGCCCTGCTCGTCGTAGGCGCCGGGGTCCGCGCCGGTGCGGGCGGCCCAGCGGCGCAGCGGGGCGTAGGCGATCAGGGCGATCCGGTCGCCGGGGGTCGAGCGGCGCAGGCAGCAGCGGAGCGGGGCGCCGCCCTCCTCGTCGGTGTAGGGGCGGCAGGGCCGGCCGGCGTCGTCCCGGTCGCGGAGCCGGGCGAGCGCGGCCGGGTCGACGGCCAGCGGGAGGTATCGGGTCATGGGTTCCAGGGTGGGGCCCGGAGCCGGGCCGGGCTGGCGGAAATCGGACCTCGCGTTCGCCCGTGGATTACTCCGGAGCGGCGGCGCCGCCCGCGTGGAAGGATGGCGGGGCAACGTCACCATCGAAGGAGATGAACGCGTGCCTGGCACGAACCTGACCCGTGAAGAGGCTCAGCAGCGGGCGAAGCTGCTGACCGTCGACTCGTACGAGATCGAACTCGACCTCAGCGGGGCGCAGGAGGGCGGTACCTACCCCTCCTTGACCACCGTGCGGTTCGATTCGGCCGAGGCGGGGGCCGAGACCTTCATCGACCTGGTCGCGCCGGCCGTGCACGAGGTCGTCCTGAACGGGAAGTCCCTCGACGTGGCCGCGGTGTTCCGGGACTCCCGGATCGCCCTGGCGCACCTCGCGGCCGGCCCGAACGAGCTCAAGGTGGTCGCCGACTGCGCGTACACCAACACCGGCGAGGGCCTGCACCGGTTCGTCGACCCGGTGGACGAGCAGGCCTACCTGTACACCCAGTTCGAGGTTCCGGACGCCCGCCGGGTGTTCGCCTCCTTCGAGCAGCCCGACCTGAAGGCGACCTTCCGGTTCACCGTGAAGGCTCCCTCCGGCTGGACGGTCATCTCCAACTCGCCGACCCCCGAGGTGCCCGCCGACGACGTCTGGCGCTTCGAGCCGACCCCGCGGATCTCCACGTACATCACGGCGCTGATCGTCGGCCCGTACCACGCGGTGCACAGCTCCTACGAGGGCCCGGACGGGCAGTCCGTCCCGCTCGGCATCTACTGCCGGCCCTCGCTGGCCGAGTTCCTGGACGCGGACGCGATCTTCGAGGTCACCCGGCAGGGCTTCGACTGGTTCCAGGAGAAGTTCGACTACGCCTACCCGTTCGCCAAGTACGACCAGCTGTTCGTGCCGGAGTTCAACGCCGGGGCGATGGAGAACGCGGGCGCGGTCACCATCCGCGACCAGTACGTGTTCCGGTCGAAGGTGACGGACGCGGCGTACGAGGTGCGGGCCGAGACCATCCTCCACGAGCTGGCCCACATGTGGTTCGGCGACCTGGTGACGATGGAGTGGTGGAACGACCTCTGGCTGAACGAGTCCTTCGCCACCTACACCTCGATCGCCTGCCAGGCCTACCACTCCGCGTCGAAGTGGCCGCACTCCTGGACCACCTTCGCCAACTCCATGAAGACCTGGGCGTACCGGCAGGACCAGCTGCCGTCCACCCACCCGATCATGGCGGACATCCGCGACCTGGACGACGTCCTGGTCAACTTCGACGGGATCACCTACGCCAAGGGCGCCTCGGTGCTCAAGCAGCTCGTCGCCTACGTGGGCATGGACGAGTTCTTCAAGGGCGTGCAGGCGTACTTCAAGGCGCACGCCTTCGGGAACACCCGCCTGTCGGACCTGCTGGGCGCTCTGGAGAAGACCTCCGGCCGCGATCTGACCGCCTGGTCGAAGGCATGGCTGGAGACGGCCGGCATCAACGTGCTGCGCCCGGAGATCGAGACGGACCAGCACGGGGTGATCACCTCGTTCAAGGTCCGCCAGGAGGCCCCGGCGCTGCCCGCCGGCGCCAAGGGCGAGCCGGTGCTGCGCCCGCACCGGATCGCGATCGGCTGCTACTCGCTGGACGAGATGAGCGGCAAGCTGCTGCGCGAGCGCCGGGTGGAGCTGGACATCGCGGCCGCCGAACTGACCGAGGTCCCGGAGCTGGTGGGGCACCACCGCTCCGACATCGTGCTGCTCAACGACGACGACCTGTCCTACGCCAAGGTCCGGCTGGACCCGGTGTCGCTGGCCGCGGTCACCGAGCACCTGGGCGACTTCGAGGCCTCGCTGCCGCGCGCCCTGTGCTGGGCCTCGGCCTGGGACATGACCCGGGACGGGGAGCTCGCCACCCGCGACTACCTGGACCTGGTGCTGTCCGGGATCGCCAAGGAGTCCGACATCGGCGTGGTGCAGTCCCTGCACCGCCAGGTCAAGCTCGCCATCGACCTGTACGGGGACCCCGAGTGGCGCCCGACCGGGCTGGCCGCCTGGACCGAGGCGGCCCTGGGCCACCTGCGGTCGGCCGAGCCGGGCAGCGACCACCAGCTGGCGTGGGCGCGGGCCTTCGCGGCCACCGCGCGGACCGGGGAGCAGCTGGACTTCCTGGCCGGGCTGCTGGCCGGCACCGGGACGGTGGAGGGCCTGGTCGTCGACACCGAGCTGCGCTGGGCGTTCCTGGAGCGGCTGGCGGCGACCGGCCGCGCCGACGAGCCGGAGATCGCCGCGGAGCTGGAGCGGGACGCGACGGCGGCGGGCCAGCGGCACGCGGCCACCGCCCGGGCGGCCCGCCCGACCGCCGAGGCCAAGGCGGAGGCCTGGGCTTCGGTGGTGGAGTCCTCGGACCTGCCGAACGCGGTGCAGGAGGCGGTGATCGGCGGGTTCGTGCAGACGGACCAGCGGGAGCTGCTGGCGCCGTACGCGGAGAAGTACTTCGCGGCGGTCAAGGAGGTGTGGGACACCCGCAGCCACGAGATCGCGCAGCAGATCGCGGTGGGCCTCTACCCCTCGCTGCTGGTCTCCCGGGAGACCCTGGACGCCACGGACGCCTGGCTGGCCGCGGCCGAACCGAACGCGGCGCTGCGCCGTCTGGTGTCGGAGTCCCGTGCGGGTGTGGAGCGCGCGCTGCGCGCGCAGGCGGCGGACGCGGCGGCCCCGGCCTCCTGACCCGCCCCGGTCACCGACCGTCTCCTCCGGTGCCCCCGGTCCGCTTCGGCGGGCCGGGGGCACCGGTGCGTCAGGGGGTGCGGGCGAGGGCGGCGGTGCGCAGGGCGTCCAGGACGCGGGCGACCGCGGGAGCGGACTCGGCGCCGCGCCGGGTGGCGGCGATGACGTGCCGGATCGGCCGGTCCCGGCCGAGGTCGCGGACCGTGACCCCGGTGGCCCGGACGGCCGCCATCCGGGGGATCAGGGCCACTCCCATGCCCGCCTCGACCAGGGCGAGGATCGCGGTCCAGCCGGCCGCCGAGTGCGCCTGCTCGGGGACGAACCCGGCGGCCTCGCAGGCGGCCCGGGTGATCTCCGACCAGGGGCCGGAGCCGCCGTAGATCCAGGGTTCCCCGGACAGGTCGGCGAGGTGCACCTGCGGGGCGGAGGCCAGCGGGTGGTCCGGGGGCAGGGCCACGTCCAGCGGGTCGGCGAGCAGCGGGAGCCGGGTGAACCTCGGGTCCCGGGCGGGCGGGGCGTGGGCGGCGAGGGAGAGCGCGAGGTCGACGGCCCCGGCGGACAGCAGCTCGTAGGACTCGGCGGCCTCGGCCTCTCGGACCCGTACGTCCACGGCCGGGTGGCTGAGCCGGAGGGCGGCCACCGCGGGGACCAGCAGGGCGGGGACGGCGGTGGAGAAGGCCCCGACGCGGACCTGTCCGGCCTCTCCGGCGAGGTAGCCGGCGAGTTCGGCGTCGGCCCGCTCCAGCTGGGCGAAGACGGCTTCGGCGTGCCGCAGGACGAGATGGGCGGCGTCGGTGAGGCGGACCCCCCGGCCCCGTGGTTCCAGCAGGGTGACCCCGAGCTGCCGGGCCAGGTTGGTCAGCTGCTGCGAGACGGCCGAGGGCGTCATCCTGAGCGCCTCGGCCGCCGCGGTCACCGTGCCCTGCTCGCCCAGTGCGCGCAGTACGCGGAGCTTCCTGATGTCCCAATCCGTGGAGCCGGTCATGGGGTCGAACCTACCGGCGGCGCTACGTGCGGGCCCCCAGGGCGACTCCGCCGAGGATCAGCGCCATGCACAGCAGCTGGGCGGGTCCGGTGTGCTCGCCCAGCAGCAGGAAGGACAGCAGGGCCACGCAGACGGGCTGGAGGTAGTAGACGACTCCGGCGCGGGCGGCGCCGATCATCGAGACGGCCTTGTTCCAGGCGAAGAAGGCGACGGCGGAGGAGAACACCCCGACGTAGAGCAGGGGGCCGACGGTCCCGGCCCGGACCTCGAAGCCGCCCTGGAGGGCGAGGGAGGCGGCGTAGGCGGGGGCCAGCATCAGGGCGCCGAGCAGGAAGGTGGTGAGCAGGAAGGCGAGGCCGCCGATCTCGGCGGGCTTGCGCTTGAGGAGGGCGCTGTAGGAGGCGAAGGAGAGGGCGGCACCGAACATCCACAGGTCGCCGGCGGAGAAGTCGACGGTGAGGGAGCCCTTTCCGACGAGCAGCAGCACGCCGAGGGCGGCGAGGAGCAGGCCGGTGGTGCGGACGGCGCCGAGCCGCTGGCCGCCGAGGCGGGCGAACAGGGCCATGATGACCGGCGAGGCGGCCATGATCATGCCCATGTTGGCGGCGGAGGTGGTCAGTCCGGCCTGGTGGACCAGGGTGTTGTAGAGGGCGATGCCGAAGAACGAGGCGAGGGTCAGGTAGCCGAGGTGGCGGCGGATCAGGTGCCGCTGCCGCCAGGCCTCGGGGCCGGCGATCGGGGCGACGGCCAGCAGGGCGATGATCCAGCGCCAGAAGACGGCCTGCACCGGCGGGATGCTGTCGGCCATGCCCCGGGTCGCCACGAAGCTGCCGGACCAGACCACGGTGGCCACCAGGGCGAGGAGGACGCCGAGGCCGGCGGCGCCCTTCCGGACCCGTGCGGTGCCTTCGGTGGTGTGGTGCGGAGCGGTCTGGGCGCGGTCCAGGACGGCCACGGCTATCTCCCCCTCGGGGTGCGGGTGCGGATGGTGTGTGTCGTGGGGCTACCGTCCCATCCGGCCATTGCTCAGGTCCATCGAATCTTTTCGATCGATTCGTTCAGTTTTGCTGAACGGTACGGGGAGGGGGGCGGCCTTGACCCTGGACCTGGCGGGCAGCTGGCCGACCACGGTGGCCGCGAAGGCGAGGGCCATCCCGGCCAGTTGTACGGGGGACAGCGCCTGGCCGAGCAGGGCCCAGCCGAGGACGGCGGCGGTCAGCGGGGACAGCGGCCCGAGCAGGGTGACCGAGGTGGCGGTGAGCCGGCCGATGCCGCGGAACCACAGCCAGTAGGCGGCCCCGGTGTTGATCAGCATCATGTAGCCGTAGCCGAGCCAGGCCTGGCCGTCGAGGGCGGGCGGGGCGCCTTCGACCAGTGCGGCCACCGGCAGGATCAGCAGTCCGCCGGCGGTGAGCTGCCAGCCGGTCAGGGCCAGCGGGCCGACCCCCTCCGGGCGGCCCCAGCGCTTGGTCATCACGGTGCCGGCGGCCATCGAGGCGGAGGAGGCGACCCCGGCCAGCACCCCGACCAGGTCGAGTCCGGCCCCGGCCTTGAGCACCACCACGCTGACCCCGAACGCCCCCGCCACGGCGGCGAGCACCACCCGGGTGCTCGCCTTCTCGCCGAGCAGCAGGGCGGCCAGGCCGATGACCGCCAGCGGTCCGAGGGAGCCGATGACGGCGGCGACCCCGCCGGGCAGCCGGTAGGCGGCGAGGAAGAGCAGCGGGAAGAAGGCGCCGATGTTCAGGGCGCCCAGGACGGCGGACTTCCACCACCAGGCGCCCCTGGGCAGCACCCGGGCGGCGGCGACCAGCAGCAGTCCGGCGGGCAGGGCCCGCATCACCCCGGTGAACAGCGGCCGGTCGGGCGGCAGGAGCTCGGTGGTGACGGCGTAGGTGGAGCCCCAGGAGACGGGGGCCAGGGCGGTGAGGGCGATGACGGCTGCGCGGTTCACGGGTGCTCCTCCGGCGGGCGGCTGGGAGGACCTCAAAATAGGTCGCTAGAAAGTAGCTTAGCGCTAAGCTACTTTTCGTCAAGCGAGTTTCTGGGTGATACTTCGGCCATGAGTCACGCAGTGAACGAGGACGCGCCCCGGGACGCCGTGGACGCGATCACCGCCCAGTGGAACGCCGTCCGCCCCGAGCTGGACGTGTCCCCCATGGGGGTCTACGGCCGGATCTACCGGATCGCCCGCGCGATGGGCGACGAGGTCGACCGGGTCTACGCCCGCTTCGGCATCTCGCGCGGGGAGTTCGACGTGGTCGCCACGCTGCGCCGGTCCGGAGAGCCCTACACGCTCTCGCCGCGGCAGCTGTCCGCCACCCTGATGCTCACCACCGGCGGGATGACCGGCCGGCTGGACAAACTGGAGAAGGCCGGGCTGATCCGCCGCAGCCCCGATCCGCACGACCGGCGCGGACTCCAGGTCACCGCCACCGAGAAGGGGCTCGCCCTGATCGACGAGGCCGTGGTGGCCGGGCTGGAGGTGCAGCGGGCCGGACTGGCCGGACTCACCGGGGAGGAGACCGAGACCCTCACCCGGCTGCTGCGCAAGGCCCTCGGCGGGGCCTGAGGGCCGGGCGTGTCCGGTACGTCAGGCGCGTCCGGGCACGCGGACGGGCCGGCCCGGGGTGGCTGCGCCACCCGGACCGGCCCGAAACCGGCGTACTACCGCCGGAGCGTTACCGGGACTCCTGCTTGCGCGACTTGTCGCCGACCATCACCAGACCGGCGATGACCAGGAACAGCACGATCGGCAGGGCGACGAACAGACCGAGGGTCTCGGCAATGCTCAGGCCCGGACCCGGGTCGTCACCGTCGTCCCGCGTGAAGGCGAGCGCGGGAGACGTCATCAGCAGCATCATCAGCGTCGTTCCGGCCGTGACGGCGCCGGCGCGCAGAGCGTTCTTCTTGTCCACGGTGCAAACGTAGCGAACCCCCGAACGGGGCGCGCGCCCGGGGGTGCCGTACGGGGCTACGCCCGCTCCCGCACCGCCCTGAGCAGGGCCTGCGCACGGGGCGAGGCCAGCAGCCCCTCCAGGGCGAGGGGCCGTCCCGAACCGTCCGCCACCGGCAGCCGCCAGTTGGGGTACTGGTCCCAGGTGCCCGGCAGGTTCTGCGGCCGCCGGTCCCCCACCAGATCCGGCAGCCACACCCCGACCAGCCGGGCCGGGGTGCGCAGCAGGAAGCCGTACAGCGCGCGCACCGCCTCCTCCTCGCCCTTGGCGGCCAGCCCCAGCCCCTCCAGCAGCGCCAGCCACTCCGCGGTGTCGGCGGCGTCCGCGGCCCGCTCCTCGGCCACCGGGCGGGTCAGCAGGCCCAGCCGGTCCCGGAGTTCCACGTGCTCCCCGGCCAGTTTCGCGGCCGACGGCGGCAGATCGTGGGTGGTGGCGGTGGCCAGGCAGTCGGCCCGCCAGTCGGCCGGGGCCAGCGGCCGGCCGTCACCGGACCAGTCCCGCTCGAACCAGAGCACCGAGGTGCCCAGCACCCCGCGCCGGGCCAGCGCCCGCCGCACGTGCGGCTCCACCGTCCCCAGGTCCTCCCCGATGACCAGCGCGCCCGCCCGGTGCGCCTCCAGCACCAGGATGGCGAGCATCGCCTCCCCGTCGTAGCCCACGTAGGTGCCGTGCGCGGGCGGGGTGCCCTCCGGCACCCACCACAGCCGGAACAGGCCCATCACATGGTCGATGCGGAGCGCCCCGGCGTACCGGAACACCGAGCGCAGCAGCTGCCGGTAGGGCCGGTAGCCGGACTCGGCCAGCCGGTCCGGGCGCCAGGGCGGCAGGCCCCAGTCCTGGCCGCGCGCGTTGAAGGCGTCCGGCGGGGCGCCGACCGTGGTGGCGGGCGCGTACAGCCCCGGTTCGGCCCGCACGTCGGCGCCCTCCGGATGCACCCCGACCGCCAGGTCGTGCACCAGACCGACCGTCATACCGGCCTCCAGGGCGGCCCGCTGGGCCGCCACCAGCTGGCTGTCGGTCAGCCAGGCCAGCCAGCGGTGGAACTCGGCGCGCCCGGCCTCGGCGGCCGGCGGCCCGGCGGGGTCCTCGGGACGGTACGGGTCCTCGGGACGGTCCGGGTCCTCGGGACGGTCCGGGTCCTCGGCCCGGGCCGCCCAGTGGGCGTGCCGGTCCAGTTCGGCGCCGCCGGCCTCCCGGAAGGCCGCGTACTCCGCCTCCCGCTCCGGGGCCCGCTCCACGGCGTGCAGCAGTTCCAGGGCGGCCCGCTTCAGCGCCCAGACGGCGTCCCGGTCGATCAGCGCGCCCTTCTCCAGCACCCGCCGGTTCAACTCGGCGCCCTGCTCGGCCAGCCGGTCCAGGGCCGGGCGGTCCGGGCAGTGCGCGTACTCGGGGACGTCCTCAATCCGCAGGTGCACCGGATCGGGGAAGCGCCGCGAGGAGGGCCGGTAGGGGGACGGGTCGGTGGGGGTGCCGGGCACCGCCGCGTGCAGCGGGTTCACCTGGATGAACCCGGCGCCGTGCTCGCGGCCGGCCCAGCGGGCCAGTGCGGCCAGGTCGCCGAGGTCCCCCATGCCCCAGGAGCGCTCGGAGAGCAGCGAGTACAGCTGCACCAGCAGCCCGTGGGCCCGCTCCGGGGCGGCCGGCGCCCGGTCCGGGGCCACGATCAGGGTGGCGGTGTCCCGCCGGCCGTCCGGTGCCTCGACGACCACCCGGTGCACCCCGTACGGCAGCTCCGGCGCCCAGTCGCGCTCCGCCCCGGACCGCCCGACGGCGCCGTGCGGATCCTCCGGGAGGACCCGCACGGTGCTGCCGGGCGGCAGCGCGGCCAGCGGCGCCGGGGCGGGCCCGCCGGCCCACTGCACCAGGGTGGGCGGCAGCAGCCGGTCGGCGTCGGCCCGCTCGGCGGCGGCGAGGAACTCCCGGATCTCCCCCGGGCCGCCGACGGAGGCGCCCAGCAGCCCGAGCACCTGCCGCACGGTGGACTCCGGGACCGGGACGGTGACGCCCTCGGCCGGCTGGTGGGTGGTGGCGACGCCGTAGCGGGCGGCGAGCCGGGCGAGGTCGGCAGGGACGTCCATGGGGGTCCTCGGGGTTCCGTGGGGCCGCTTCGGGCGGCGCGTCGACTAGGAAGCGCCCGCCGCCGCGGCGGGCGTGGTCGGCTCGCTGGTCAGGGGCGCCTCGTCGGTCAGCGGGGGTTCGCTGGTGAGCGGCGCGTGCGCGGTGTCGGCGAGCGGGGGCTCACTGGTCAACGGGCCGGCCGGCGGGGTGGTCACGGGGGCACCCGACCGGGCGGTCGAACGGAACGGGGGCTGCCGCACCAGAGGGGCGGCGGAGGGTTTGGAACGGTGTCGTACGGGCATCGGGAGCTCCCTCGTGGATCTGCGCGGGACGCCGGGCGGAGGCCCGGAATACCGGGGCCGCGCCACGGACGGCGGAACACCGCACCCTTACCCATCCCTCCGCCACACATTCCTGGGGCATAACGGTCAGATCACGTTCGTGCATTGACACTCCAGCCGGACGAGTGGTGGGCTCTGGCTCATTCGTACGAGCGCACCACCCCTACCCCGGGCCGAGGAGACAGCGTGCAGCTCAGCGGTAGGAAGCGGACCACGGCCCTGGCGGTCGCCGTCGCGGGCACCCTGCTCGGCGGGGCCGCGGCCGGCGGCCCGGCCGCGGTGGCCGACCCGGCCCCGGCCGCCGGCAGCCCCGCGAACGGCACGACGGCGTCCGGCACGGCGGCGGACGGCTCCAGCACAGCGGCGGACGGCTCCACGGCGTCCGGCCCGGCGGCGGGCGTCCCGTCCGGACAGCCGGGCGCCCCGGCGGGCACGCCGCCGGCCGGCACGGTGGCCGGCGGTCCGGCCGCCGACCCGGTGGCCGCCCCGCCCGGTCCCGCCGTCTGGCCGCGCCCCCAGTCGCTGACCGCCGACCGCTCCCGCGAGGTCCCGCTCGGTGCCGAGGCCGTCCTGGTGGTGCCGCTCGACGAGGCCGACCCGCGGGCCGTGGCGGTGGTCCGGGAGGCGCTGCGCGCGGCCGGGGTCCGCAGCCTGCGCGAGCAGCACCCGTACGTCCCGCTGCCCGCCGGGGGCACCGTCTTCCGGATGCAGGGCGCGGACGCCGAGGCCGCACTGGTCTCGCTGGGCGCCGGGCCCCCCGGGGACCTGCCGGCC
This sequence comes from Streptomyces sp. NPDC033845, assembly GCF_055576225.1. NCBI lineage: Bacteria > Bacillati > Actinomycetota > Actinomycetes > Kitasatosporales > Streptomycetaceae > Streptomyces > Streptomyces sp. NPDC033845. The sequence continues at coordinate 855,054 of NZ_JBVIRI010000001.1, forward strand.
GGCGGCTACCGGATCGCGGTGGGCCGGGAGGCCGGCCGGGACACCGTGGCACTGGCCGGGACCGGCCCGGACGGGCTGTTCCACGCCGCGCAGACGCTGCGTCAGCTGCTGGCCGGCACCCCGGGGCGGATCCCGGGGGCCCTGGTGCGGGACTGGCCCTCGGCGCCGGTGCGCGGGATCACCGAGGGGTTCTACGGGGAGCCGTGGACCACGGAGCAGCGGCTCGGCCAGCTGGACTTCATGGGCCGCACCAAGCTCAACCGGTATCTGCTGGCGCCGGGTGACGACGTGTTCCGGCAGGCCCGCTGGCGGGAGGAGTACCCGGCCGAACAGCGGGCCGGGTTCCGGGCGCTGGCGGCCCGGGCGGAGGCCAACCGGGTGACCCTGGGCTGGGCGGTGGCCCCCGGGCAGTCGATGTGCCTGTCCTCGGCGGCCGACCGCGCGGCGCTGCTGCGCAAGACCGAGGCGATGTGGGAGCTGGGCTTCCGCGCCTTCCAGCTGCAGTTCCAGGACGTCAGCTACACGGAGTGGGGCTGTGCGGCGGACCGCGAGCGGTACGGCCGCGGTCCCGCGGCGGCGGCGCGGGCGCACGCGGAGGTGGCCGGTGCCCTGGCGGCCGGGCTGGCCCGGCGCCATCCGGGCGCACCCGCCCTGTCGCTGCTGCCGACCGAGTACTACCAGGAGGGCGCGACCGAGTACCGGACCGCGCTGGCGGCCGCGCTGGACGGGCGGGTGGAGGTGGCCTGGACCGGGGTGGGGGTGGTGCCCCGCACCATCACCGGCGGGGAGTTCTCCGGGGCCCGGGCGGCCTTCGGGCATCCGCTGGTCACCATGGACAACTACCCGGTCAACGACTGGGAGCCGGGCCGGATCTCGCTGGGGGCCTACACCGGCCGGGACCCGGTGGTGGCGGCCGGCGGGGCCGGGCTGATGGCCACCGCCGCCCAGCAGGGCACGCTGTCCCGGATCCCGCTGTTCACCGCCGCGGACTTCGCCTGGAACCCGCGCGGCTACCGGTCCGGGGCCTCCTGGGAGGCGGCGGTCGCGGACCTGGCCGGCGGGGACGAGCGGGTCCGGGAGGCGCTGACCGCGCTGGCCGGGAACACCGCGTCCTCGGCGCTGGGCCAGCCCGAATCGGCGTATCTGCGGCCGCTGGTGGAGGAGTTCTGGCGGGCCCGGCGGGCCGGCGACCGGGCCGCCCTGGACCGGGCGGCGGACCGGCTGCGGGCGGCGTTCACGGTGCTGCGGGAGGCCGGGGAGCGGCTGGCCGCCGGTGAACGGCCGGGCGGGGGCCGGTCGGACGATGCGCGGCCGGACGACGGACGGCCGGACGACGGTGGGCCGGCCGACGGCGGGCCGGCCGACGGCGGGCCGGCGGGTGGGCGGCCGGCCGAGGAGGGCGGGCCCTGGCTGGAGCGACTGGCCCGCTACGGCACGGCCGGTGAGCTGGCCGTGGACACCCTGCGGGCACAGGCGCACGGGGACGGTCCGGCGGCCTGGCGGGCCCGGCTGGCACTGGACCGGGCCCGGATCGCCGCGGCCGCGCCGGGCGCGGGGGTGGACCGGGCCGTACTGGAGCCGTTCCTGGACCGGGCGGCGGAGGCGGCGGACAGCTGGACCGGGGCGGGTCTGCCGTCGGCCGGGGCGGTGCGCCGGGAGGCCGGGTCCTGGACCCTGCGGCTGGACCGGGCCCGCCCGGTGTCGGCGGTGACGGTGATGACGGAGCCGCTGGCCGGCGGGGCCCGGGGCGCCTCGGTGGAGGCGCACGTGCCCGGTTCGGGCTGGCGGAAGGTCGGTGACGCGGCGGGTTCCGGCTGGACCCAGGCCGAGACGGCGGGGCTGACGGCGGACGCGGTGCGGCTGGTGTGGGCCGGTGAGGCCCCGGTGGTGCGGGGGCTGGTGCCGTGGTTCGCCGACGGTCCACAGGCCCGGTTCGAGCTGGGGGACGGCGGCCGGGCGGACGCGGAGATCGGCGGCGGCCCGCAGCGGGTGGCCGCCGAGCTGGCCGGGCTGCGGCCCGGCGCGGTGCACGGCTCGCTGTCGGTGAAGGCCCCGCGGGGCATCACGGTGCGGGTGCCGGCCAGGACCACGGTGCCCAGGGGCACGGCGGTGGCCGTCCCGGTGGAGGTGACCGTGCCCGAGGGCACCCCGGCCGGGGTGTACGAGGTGCCGGTGAGCTTCGGCGGGGAGTCCCGGACGCTGACCGTGCGGGCCTTCCCGCGCACCGGCGGCCCGGATCTGGCCCGGACCGCCACCGCCTCCTCCTCGGCGGACGAGACCCCGGACTTCCCGGCCTCGGCCGTGCTGGACGGTCTGGCGACCACCCGCTGGTCCTCGCCGGCCGAGGACGGCGCCTGGTGGCAGGCCGAACTGGCCGCGCCGGTGCGGCTGGGGCGGCTGGTCCTGCACTGGCAGGACGCCTACCCGTCGGCCTACCGGGTGGAGACCTCGGCCGACGGGGTGTCATGGCGGACGGCCGCCGCCGTCACGGATGCCCGGGGCGGCCGCGAGTCGGTCCGGATGGACGCGCCGGGCACCCGCTTCCTGCGGGTGGTGTGCCAGACCCGGGCCACCGAGTACGGCTGTTCCCTGTGGTCCGCGGAGGCCTACGCGGTCACCCCGTGACCGGGCCGCGCCCGGTGGGGCGGGCCGCCTCCGGGAACGGGCCGCTCACCCCGTGGCCACGGCCGTCACCGGGCTGCCGATCCCGATCCGGGACAGCGCGTCGTCGGCCCCGTACGGCTCCAGGTAGGGCATCCAGCGGGGATCCCGGTGGCCGGTGCCGATGATCCGCCAGGCCAGTCCGGAGGGCGGGGCCGGCTGGTGACGGAGCCGCCAGCCGAGGTCGACCAGGTGCCGGTCGGCCTTGGTGTGGTTGCAGCGGCGGCAGGCGGCCACCACGTTGTCCCAGACGTGCTGCCCGCCGCGGCTGCGCGGGATCACGTGGTCGACGCTGGTGGCGACGGCGCCGCAGTACATGCAGCGGCCGCCGTCCCGGGCGAACAGGGCGCGCCGGGTGAGCGGAACGGGCCCCCGGTAGGGGACCCGCACGAAGCGCTTGAGCCGGACCACGCTGGGAGCGGGGACGGCCCGGGTCGCGCTGTGCAGGAAGGCGCCGGATTCCTCCAGGGAGACTGCCTTGTTCTCCAGGACGAGGACGAGCGCGCGGCGGAGCGGTACGACGCCGAGGGGCTCGTACGACGCGTTGAGGACCAGGACGTGTGGCACGCGGATGCCTCCTTGTACGCCGGCGGCGCGTGGCTCGCGCCGGGACGATCTGCTCTCAGTCTCCCCTCAGGGCTGGTGGGAACGCCACCACGCGCCCGTAACGGGTCCGGGGTGTTTTCCACCACAGCACCTTCCTTCCCGGGTGAGTCCGGTCTCTCCCCCCGGCAGGGCACCGGACTCCTGCGCGGGCCCGGTTAGTGTGGATGGCCTGCCCGCAAGCACCCCTCTGTCCGCGGGCAGACGGCCATACCTGGAGGTTCCCGTCGTGCCCTGGCCCGCCACCCTGCTGCCGCTGGCGTCCGCGTCCACCGTCCCGGACGGACCGGACGCGCCCAGCAGCGTCCAAGAGGCGCAGGAGAGCGTCACCAACGCCGCGAGTTTCATCGAGGAGAACTGGGCCACCTGGCTGAGCGTCGGCCTGCGGATCCTGCTGATCATCGTGATCGCGGGTGTGGTCCGCTCGGTGGTCCGCAAGGCGCTGACCAAGCTGATAACCCGGATGAACAGCGGTGCGGAGGCCGTGGAGGGCACCGCGCTGGGCGGGCTGCTGGTCAACGCGGAGCGGCGGCGGCAGCGTTCGGAGGCGATCGGTTCGGTGCTCCGCTCGGTGGCCTCGTTCCTGATCCTGGGGACGGCGGCGCTGATGGTGCTGGCCGCCCTGAAGATCGATCTGGCCCCGCTGCTGGCGAGTGCCGGTGTGGCCGGTGTGGCCATCGGTTTCGGTGCGCGGAACCTGGTGACGGACTTCCTGTCCGGGGTCTTCATGATCATGGAGGACCAGTACGGGGTCGGTGACAAGATCGACGCGGGGGTGGCCTCCGGCGAGGTGATCGAGGTCGGCCTCCGGGTCACCAAGCTGCGCGGGGACAACGGCGAGATCTGGTACGTCCGCAACGGCGAGATCAAGCGGATCGGCAACCTCAGCCAGGGCTGGGCCACCGCGATGGTGGACGTGACGGTGAAGCCGACCGAGGACCTGAAGCAGGTCCGCGAGGTCATCCAGCGGGTCGCGGACACCATGGCGAAGGAGGACCCCTGGGACGAGTACCTGTGGGGTCCGGTGGAGCTGCTGGGCCTGAACGAGGTGCTGCTGGCCTCGATGACCGTGCAGATCTCCGCGAAGACCATGCCGGGCAAGCAGTTCGCGGTGCAGCGGGAGCTGCGCTGGCGGATCAAGGAGGCCTTCGACGAGGCCGGCATCCGGATCGTCGGCGGTCTGCCGGACCCGGAGGAGGAGGGCCCGGCCCCCGACCCGTCCGCCTCGGTGGCCCCGCCCTCGGCACACGCCAACCCGACCTCCCCGCAGTCCCTGGCGGCCAGCCCGATCCCGCCCGCGCCCGGGGAGCGCGTCCGGATGACCAAGTAACCGTCCCCCGCCCCTGCCGCTGCCCCGCCTGACCCACGGTCCGGCGGGGCAGCGGCATGTTCGGGGGTGTCGGCCATTGACAGCGGCCTCCCACTGACAGGAAACTTCCCTAACAGTTCCCCTCCGCGTGAAAGAGAGCCCGGTCCCTTGGCCAGCATCACCCCCGGAACCCCCAGCCTGCTGCGCGCCATGAACGACCGGGCCGCCCTGGAACTGCTGCTGGCGCACGGCCCGCTCTCCCGGACCCGGATCGGCCGCCTCACCGGACTGTCCAAGCCCACCGCCTCCCAGCTGCTGGCCCGGCTGGAGGCCGCCGGACTGGTGGTCGCCACCGGCACCGCGAGCGGCCGCCCCGGCCCCAACGCCCAGCTGTACGCGCTGAACGCGGGGGCCGCGCACGTGGCCGGACTGGACGTCACCCCGGACCGGATCCGGGCCGGGGTGGCCGATCTGACCGGCACCCTCTGCGGCAGCTTCGAACTCCCCACCCGCAACCACCCCGGTCCGGTCCCCGAGCAGGTCGCGGAGGCCCTCGCCGGTGCGGTCGGCGCGGCCGGGCTGGCGCTGCCGGACGTCCACCGCCTGGTCATCGGCACCCCCGGCGCCTTCGACCCGCACACCGGCGCACTCCGCTACGCCAGCCACCTGCCCGGCTGGCACTCCCCCACCCTGCTGGCCGAGCTGGCCGCCGCCCTGCCGATGCCGGTGGAGTACGAGAACGACGTCAACCTGGCCGCCGTCGCCGAGCAGCGGCTCGGCGCGGCCCGCGGCCACGAGGACTTCGTGCTGCTGTGGAACGAGGAGGGCCTGGGCGCCGCGCTGGTCCTCGGCGGCCGGCTGCACCGCGGCTGGACCGGCGGCGCCGGCGAGGTCGGGTTCCTGCCGGTCACCGGCCATCCGCTGGTCCGCCGGGTGACCCGGGCCAACTCCGGCGGCTACCAGGAGCTGGCCGGCCACCAGGTGGTCGCCCGGCTGGCGGCCGAGGCCGGGATGGAGCCCGCGGGCCCCGACGAGGGCACCGGGGTGGAGGCCGCCGCGGCCCTGCTGCGCCGGGCCGCCGCCGACCCCGAGGGGCCCGGTCTCCGGCTGCTGAGCTCCTACGCCACCGCCCTGGCCACCGGTCTGGCCTCGCTGGTGGCCGTGCTCGACCCGGAGATCGTGGTGCTGTCCGGCGCCGTGATCGCCGCCGGCGGGGAGCCGCTGCACGAGCTCCTCACCACCGAACTCGCCGACCTGGCGCCCTGTCGGCCCCGGCTGGTGGTCGGCGAGGTACGGGAGCACCCGGTGCTCCGCGGGGCGCTGGAGAGCGCCCTGGCCGCCACCCGGGACGAGGTCTTCGACACCTCCCGGCGCTGAACCCCCGCCCCCCGACACCCCGTCCACCGCGCCCGCCCCATCCGCCGCACCCGCTCCACCACCCCGCTGCACCCCTCAAGGACGTCCCCCGCGCAGAGAGTGACACCGCCATGCCCGCAATCTCCCGCCCGGCCGCCGCCGTGCTGTTCGCCGCCGCGATATCCGTACTGGCCACCGCCTGTACCGGGTCCACCCGGAACGGGGCCACCGACGATCCGAACCAGGACGTCACCATCGGCTTCTGGCACGGCTGGTCCGCGCCCGGCGAGGTCAAGGCCATCGAGGAGAACATCCGGCGGTTCGAGGCGGCGCACCCGCACATCAAGGTCAAGGTCACCGGCAACATGACCGACGACAAGATCAACCAGGCGCTGCGGGCCGGCGGCGACAAGGCCCCCGACGTGGTCTCCTCCTTCACCACCGACAGCGTCGGCAAGTTCTGCAACTCGGGCGCCTTCACCGACCTGAACCCCTTCCTGCGGAAGTCCGGGCTGGACAAGACCAAGGTGTTCCCCAAGTCCCTGCTGGACTACACCCAGTTCAAGGGCAACCAGTGCACCCTGCCGCTGCTCAACGACGCCTACGGGCTGGTCTACAACAAGGACGCCTTCAAGGCGGCCGGGATCACCGCCCCGCCGAAGACCTGGAGCGAGTTCACCGCCGTCGCCGAGAAGCTCACCAAGCACCAGGGCGACTCCTACGAGCAGGTCGGCCTGATGCCCGTCTTCCACGGCTACGAGACCACCCCGATGCGGCTGGCCGCCCAGTGGGGCCCCACCTACTTCGACGCCGAGGGCCGCTCCAACCTGGCCAAGGACCCCGCCTTCACCAGCATGCTGAAGGCCCAGAAGGCCCTGGTGGAACAGCTGGGCGGCTACGCCAAGCTGGAGCGCTTCCGGGCCGGCTTCGGGGACGAGTGGGGCGCCGAACACCCCTTCCACCAGGGCAAGGTCGCCATGCAGATCGACGGCGAGTGGCGGCCCAACATGGCGAAGGAGGCGGGCGTCGACTTCGAGATCGGCACCGCGCCGCTCCCGGTCCCCGACGAGCAGGCCGCCGACTACGGCAAGGGCTACGTCTCCGGCACGATCATGGGCATCGCCTCCGGCAGCCGGAAGCAGAACGCCTCCTGGGAGCTGGTGAAGTACATGACCACCGACACCGAGGCCGTGGTGGCCTTCGCCAACGCCATCCACAACGTCCCCTCCACCCTCGGGGCGCTCGCCTCCCCCAAGCTCCAGGCGGACCCGAACTTCCGGACGTTCATCGACATCGCCCGGCACCCCAAGTCCTCCACCACCCCGCCGCAGGCCGACGGCGGCACCTACCAGCTGACCTTCACCGACCTGGCCTACGCCCACGAGAAGGGCGCCGTCTCCGACCTGCCGGCCGCGCTCGCCAGGACCGACGCGCAGATCGACACGGACATCGCGAAGGCGAAGTAGCCCCCGATGACCACCCACGGCACCCCGCCCGCGCTGCGGGCCAAGCACCGGGCCGCGGCACTGCGCACGCTGGCCTTCCTGTCCCCGTGGCTGATCGGGGTCGGCGTCTTCTTCCTCTACCCGCTGCTGTCCACGGTCTACTTCTCCTTCACCCGCTACGACGGCTTCCGGCCGCCGGTCTTCAACGGGCTGGACAACTGGACGTACGTGTTCACCCAGTACCCGATGTTCTGGCCGGCGATCCGCAACACCCTGTGGCTGGTCGTGGTCACGGTGGTCTGCCGGGTCGGCTTCGGGCTGGGCGTCGGCCTCCTGATCACCCGGGTGAAACTGGGCACCGGGATCTTCCGCACCCTGTTCTACCTGCCGTACCTGGCCCCGCCGGTGGCCGCCACCCTGGCCTTCGTGTTCCTGCTGAACCCCGGCACCGGGCCGGTCAACACCCTGCTGGACGGGGTGGGGCTGCCGCAGCCCGGCTGGTTCACCGACGCCGACTGGTCCAAGCCCGCGCTGACCCTGCTGGCGGTGTGGGGGGTCGGCGACCTGATGGTGATCTTCATGGCGGCGCTGCTGGACGTGCCGAAGGAGCAGTACGAGGCGGCCTCGCTGGACGGGGCCGGCTCCTGGCAGCGGTTCCGGCACATCACCCTGCCGAACATCTCCCCGATCATCCTGTTCGCGGTGGTCACCGGGGTGATCCAGGCGATGCAGTACTACACCCAGCCGCTGGTGGCCGGGAAGGTCGCGGCCGGTGTGATCGGCGGCTCCGGCCAGCAGTTCGAGCCCGGTTACCCCGACAAGTCCACCCTCACCCTGCCGCAGACCATCTACAACCTCGGCTTCCAGCGCTTCGACTACGGCTCCTCCGCGGTCCTCGCGCTCGTCCTGTTCGCCCTCTGCATGGCCTTCACCGCCCTGCTGATGCGCCGCCGCGGCGGCCTGCTCGGAGACGAGGCCCGATGAACCCGCACCGGCGCCACGCCGTACTCCACTGGATCGCCGTGCACGCGCTGGCGATCGCGGCCGCCCTGTTCTTCACCCTGCCGTTCGTGTTCGTCCTGCTGACCTCGCTGATGAGCGATCAACAGGCGCTCACCCGCGACCTGGTGCCCGACACCTGGGTCTGGGAGAACTACACCCGGGTGTGGCACACCCCCGGCTTCCTCACCTGGTGGCGCAACACCCTGCTGTACGCCGGACTGGGCACCCTGCTGACCCTGCTCTCCTCCGTCCCGGTGGCGTACGCGCTCGCCCGGTTCCGGTTCCGCGGCCGCCGGCTGTCCCTGCTGGTGGTGATCGCCACGATGATGCTGCCGCCCCAGGTGGTGATCATCCCGATGTACCTGTTCTGGGCCAAGCAGCTGGACCTGTCCGGCTCGCTGTGGCCGCTGATCATCCCGCTGGCCTTCGGCGACGCCTTCTCCATCTTCCTGCTCCGGCAGTTCCTGCTCACCATCCCCGACGCCTGTCTGGACGCGGCGAAGGTGGACGGCTGCGGGGAGTTCCGCACCCTGGTCAAGGTGGTGCTGCCGATGGCGAAGCCGGCCGTGGCCGCGGTCGCCCTGTTCCAGTTCTTCTGCCTGTGGAACGACTACTTCGGCCCGCAGATCTACGCCTCCGACAACCCGGCCGCCTGGACGCTCAGCTACGGGCTGGAGTCCTTCAAGGGCGCCCACCACACCGACTGGAACCTCACCATGGCCGCGACCGTGCTGGTCATGGCCCCGGTGATCGTCCTCTTCTTCTTCGCCCAGAAGGCGTTCGTCGAGGGCGTCACCCTGACCGGAACGAAAGGCTAGCCAGCATGAAACTCGCAGTGGTGGGCGGCGGCTCCACCTACACCCCCGAACTCGTCGACGGGTTCGCCCGGCTCCGCGACACCCTGCCCGTCACCGAACTGGTCCTCGTCGACCCGGCTGCCGACCGGCTGGAGCTGGTCGGCGGCCTGGCCCGGCGGATCTTCGCCCGGCAGGGCCACCCCGGGAAGGTCACCACCACCACCGACCTGGACGCCGGGGTGGCCGGCGCCGACGCCGTCCTCCTCCAGCTGCGGGTCGGCGGACAGGCCGCCCGGCAGCGGGACGAGACCTGGCCGCTGGAATGCGGCTGCGTCGGCCAGGAGACCACCGGCGCGGGCGGCCTCGCCAAGGCCCTGCGGACCGTCCCGGTGGTCCTGGACATCGCCGAACGGGTCCGCCGGACCAACCCGGACGCCTGGATCATCGACTTCACCAACCCGGTCGGGATCGTCACCCGAGCCCTGCTCCAAGCCGGCCACAAGGCCGTCGGACTGTGCAACGTGGCCATCGGCTTCCAGCGGAAGTTCGCCGCACTGCTCGGCCTGGCCCCCGCCGAACTCCACCTGGACCACGTCGGGCTGAACCACCTGACCTGGGAGCTCGGGGTGCGCCGGGGCGGCCCGGACGGCCCCGACCTGCTGCCCGGGCTGCTGGCCCGGCACGGCGAGGCGGTCGCCGCCGACCTGCACCTGCCCCGTCCCCTGCTGGACCGGCTCGGCGTCGTCCCCTCCTACTACCTCCGCTACTTCTACGCCCACGACGAGGTGGTCCGCGAGCTCGGCTCCAAGCCCTCCCGGGCCGCCGAGGTCGCCGCCATGGAGCGCAGCCTGCTGGAGATGTACGGGGACCCGGCCCTGGACGAGAAGCCCGAACTGCTGGCCAAGCGCGGCGGCGCCTTCTACTCGGAGGCCGCCGTGGACCTGGCGGCCGCCCTGCTGGGCGACGGCGGCTCCCCCCTGCAGGTGGTCAACACCCGCAACGACGGCACCCTCCCCTTCCTCCCCGACGACGCCGTGGTCGAGGTGCAGGCCCGGATCGGCGCGGACGGCCCGGTCCCGCTGCCGGTGCCCCGTCTGGACCCGCTGTACTCCGGTCTGATCGCCCAGGTCACCGCCTACGAGGACCTGGCCCTGGACGCGGCCCTGCGCGGCGGCCGCGAGCGGGTCTTCCGGGCCCTGCTCTCGCACCCGCTGGTCGGCCAGTACGACAAGGCCGAGGGGCTCACCGACCGGCTGCTCGCGCACAACAAGGAGCACCTCTCATGGGCCTGAGCAGCACCGGCGGCAGCCCGTCGGGCCGGGCCGCCGACCGGACGGCCCGGCCCGCCGTGCTCGCCGTGGACGCCGGGAACAGCAAGACCGACGCGGCGCTGATCGGCGCCGACGGCTCCGTCCTGGGCACCGGGCGGGCTGGCGGGTTCCAGCCCGCCGAGGCCGGGGTGGAGGCGGCCGTGGACGTGCTGGCCGAGGCCGTCGCCGAGGCCGTGGAGGCCGCCGGACCGGCCGGAGCCCCCTACGCGGACCGGGTGTCGGCCTGTCTGGCCAACGCCGACCTGCCGGTCGAGGAGGCCGCCCTGGCCGAGGCCCTGGGACGGCGCGGCTGGGGCCGGCACACCCGCGTGTACAACGACACCTTCGCGGTGCTGCGGGCCGGGCTCCCGCAGGGCGCCCCGGCCCGCGGGGTGGCGGTGGTCTGCGGGGCCGGCATCAACTGCGCCGGTCTGCTGCCCGACGGCCGGACCGCCCGGTTCCCCGCGCTGGGCGCGCTGTCCGGGGACTGGGGCGGCGGGGCCGGCCTGGCCCGGGAGGCGCTGTGGCACGCGGCCCGGGCCGCGGACGGCCGCGGCGGGCCCACCGCCCTGGCGGAGGCGCTGCCCCGGCACTTCGGGCTCGGCTCCATGGCCGAACTGATCGAGGCCCTGCACCTGGGCGGGCTGCCGGCCGCCCGGATCCACGAGCTGGTGCCGGTGCTGTTCGCGGTGGCCGACGCCGGGGACCCGGTCGCCGGGTCCCTGGTCGAGCGGCAGGCCGAGGAGGTCGTGGCCATGGCCTCGGTGGCCCTGGAGCGGCTGGACCTGCTCGCGGAGGAGGTCCCGGTGGTCCTGGGCGGCAGCGTGGTGGCCGCCCGGCACCCCCGGCTGAACGACCGGATCGCCGCGCTGCTGGCCGAACGGGCCCCGCGCGCCGTGCTGTCGGTGGTGACCGCCCCGCCGGTGCTGGGCGCGGCCCTGCTCGGCCTGGACGCGCACGGGGCCCCGCCCTGCGCACACGCCAAGCTGCGCACCCACTTCCCGGACGCGCACGGATAGCGGGCGGCCCCGGGTTCCCCCCTCCCCCCCGTCCCCGGGCCTGCGGGCAGGGCTCCGGCCGGGAACCGCGGCGGCCGGGCGGACGTATAGACGGTGAAAGGGGGGACGGGGGCGACGGGGGCCACGTGGAGGGGCGCCGGTGCCGGTATCGGGGCGTTCCGGAATCGGATCACCCGGGATCCGCCATCGGATGCTGCGCACACCGGTCCGTCGGCCATACTGCTGCGACGACAGCAGTCCCACGACCAGGGGGAGGTCAGGTGGCCACGATCACCAGCGCGCCCGCGCCGGAGGGCACCGGCGCGCCTCCGCCCAGGCCGCGGAACGCCCTGCTGGAGGGGGCCGAGCGGCTGCGGGCCGCCGCCACCACCGAACCGGGCCGGCTGCGGATCATCGGGGCCCTGCTGGCCGTGCTGGTGGTGGCCTTCGGCGCGGTGACCGCCTGGCAGATCACCGACCGGACCGCGGCCGCCGACGACGTGGTCAACCGCAGCCAGCCGCTGAGCGCGGACGCGGCGAGCATCTACCGCTCGCTGGCCGACGCCGACACCACCTCGGCCGGCGGGTTCCTGGCCGGCGCCCAGGAGCCGCGGGCGGTCCGCGAGCGGTACGAGAAGGACATCGCGGGGGCCTCCCGGCTGCTGGTGAAGGCGGCCGCGCACACCGACGGCAACTCCGCCTCGGGCCGGGAGATCGCCCTGCTGGGCGAGCAGTTGCCGCGGTACACCGGGCTGATCGAGCAGGCCCGGGCCACCAACCGGCAGGGGCTGCCGCTCGGCGGGGCCTATCTGCGGTACGCCAACGAGCAGATGAGCAGCAAGCTGCTGCCGGCCGCCCAGCGGCTGTACGAGTCGGAGACCCGCCGGCTGTACGCGGACCACGACGCGGCCCGGTCCTGGCCGCTGGCCTCGCTGGGCACCGGAACCCTGGTGCTGGTGGTGCTGGTGTGGGCGCAGCGGCGCAACTACCGGCGGACCCACCGGGTGTTCAACCACGGGCTGGTGGCCGCCACCGCGGCCTCGGCGGCCCTGCTGCTCTGGCTGGCCGCCGGCCACACCATGGCCCGGTCCGGACTGGACGAGGCCCGGGCCCGCGGCCAGGAGTCGCTGAAGGTCCTCAACGACGCCCGGATCGCCTCCCTCCAGGCCCGGGCCAACGAGAACCTCACGCTGATCTCCCGGGGTGCCGTGCTGGCCGAGGACGGCAAGTCGGACAAGTACGACGTGGACTACGCCCAGAACATGAAGGATCTGACGGCGGGCCTGGCGGCCGCCCGGGAGCTGGCCGACGACACCCCGGGGGCGACCCCGGTGGAGCAGGCGGCGGAGGGCGCCGGGCAGTGGCAGCAGCGGCACGCGGCGGCCCGGGAGAGCGATGTGAAGGGCGACTACGAGCTGGCCCTGCCCCAGGTGATCGGCGGCTCCGACAAGAACGGGGTGTCCTGGGACCGGACCAGCAGCGGTGCCTCCTTCGACACCGTGGACGGCAGCCTGGCGCAGGCGGTGGCCCACGAGCAGCGGGAGTTCACCATCGCGGCCGGGGACGGACTGGCCGCGCTGGGCGGACTGGTGACGGGTGCGGCGGGGCTCACGGCGGCGGGCGCGGCGGCGGCGCTGCTCGGCATCGGGCGCCGGCTTTCGGAGTACAGGTGAGATGCGGGTGCGCATGAGGCGGTACGGAGACGACAGCGGGCCGGGCCCGGTCCGGCGCGGCGGCCACCGGCGCAGCCGCTGGCGCGGCTGGGGCGGGGTGTCCGCGATGGCCGGGGCCTGCGCGGTGACGGCCGCGGCGGTGCTGCTGCCGCTGGCGCACGGCGCCCCGGGAACCGGCGGCCCGCCCGCCTCCCGGCCGGCCGCCGGTGCGGCCCGGCTGCCCGCCGTCACCCCGGTCCGGCCGGGTGCGGACACCTGCGCGGACCCGTCGGCCAGTCTGCGCCCGGACGGGGTGGACGGTGCCGCGATCCGGCGGATCAAGGCGGCCGGGAAGCTGGTCGCCGGGGTGGACCAGAACAGTTTCCGGTGGGGTTACCGGGACCCGGCCACCGGGCAGCTGACCGGTTTCGACATCGATCTGGTGCGGGCGATCGCCCAGGACGTCCTCGGTGACCCGGACGCGGTGATATACCGGGCGATCCCCACCAGCCAGCGGGTGCCGGCCCTGAAGGAGGGGCGGGTGGACGTGGTGGTGCGGACCATGACCATCAACTGCAAGCGGCTGGAGGAGGTGGCCTTCTCCACCGCCTACTTCGAGGCCGGGCAGCAGCTGCTCGCCCCGAAGGGCTCCGCGCTGAGCGGCTACGACGCCCGGCTGAAGGACAAGCGGATCTGCACGGCGGCCGGTTCCACCGCGGAGGCGGAGCTGAAGAACGAGTCGTTCGGCTCGGTGCCGGTCAGCGTGCCCAACCAGCTGGACTGCCTGGTGCGGCTCCAGCTGGGCGAGGTCGACGGGATCGTCACGGACAACGCGCTCGCCGCCGGCCAGGCCGCCCAGGACCCCTCGGTGGAGCTGGTGGGCCGGCCGTTCACCAAGGAGTTCTACGGGGTGGCCATGAACAAGGGGGCGACCGATCTGGTGCGCCGGGTGAACAAGGTGCTGGAGGACTACCGGGCGGGCGGCGCGTCCAGCCCCTGGATGACCTCCTACGACCGCCATCTGGGCGCCGACCTCGGCGAGGTCTCCGCGCCGCCGGCCCCGAAGTACCGGGACTGAGCGGGGTGGCCGGAACGGAGGCGGTGATGGACCGCGACGAGGTCGACCGCGCGCTCGGCCGGCTGGCGGCCGAGCACGAGGCCGTGGAGAGCTCGCTGCTCGCCCTCCAGGACCATGCCGGCCGGCGGCTGCTGGAGGGTGCGGCGCTGACCGGCGAGACCCGGGAGCGCTGGGCCGCCGCGGACGCCTCGATCACCCGGCTGTGGACGTACTTCGAGGCGTACAGCGGGGCGCTGTCGGCCGCCCGGGAGATCCGTGAGCGGCGGCGCTGGCCCAACCGGGAGGACCTGGTGGAGCTGACCGAGCGGCTGCGCGGCCCCGGGGTGCTGATCGCGGGCGCCTCGGTGAGCGGCGACCGGCTGGCGGAGCGGCTGTCGCTGGCCGAGCTGGTCGCCCGGATGAACGAGCTGTACGCGGGTTCGCTGGACGTGGTGGTGGCCGCCGACTCGGTCTGGTCGGCGCTGCCCGCCCGGATCGACCTGCTGGCCGCCGAACTGCACCGGACCGGCTCGCTGGCCCATTCGGTGGGGGTCCGGCCGGGCGAGCACCCGGCCGGTGACGACCTGGCGGAGATCACCGCCGAGCTGACCGCGCTGCGCGCCGAGGTGATCGCCGACCCGCTGGCCTTCTGGGCGGCCGTCCCGGGCAGTTCGGCGCCCGGCGGCGGCCGGCCCGACACCGCCCGCTACGACCGGGCGGCGCTGGCCCTGGAGGAGGTCCGGCGGGAGGTGGAGGCGGTGCTGGACGTCCGGCAGGACGCGGAGGCCCGGCTGATCGCGCTGCGGGACGTGCTGTCCCGGGCCGACCGGACCCTGGCGGAGGCGCGGACCGCGCGCGGGGAGGTCCTCGCCAAGATCGCCGCCTCCGAGGTGCCGGCGGTGAGCGGCCCGCCGACGGTGCTTCAGGAGCAGTTGGCGGCGGCCGCCGAGCACCGCCGGCACGCCCGCTGGCACCGGCTGTCGCCGCTGCTGGAGGCGCTGGAGGTGCGGGCCGAGGACGAGCTGCGCCGGGCCCGCGAGTCGCTGACGGCGGTGACCGCTCCGCTGGCGGTGCGGGCCGAGCTGCGCGGCCGGCTGGACGCGTACCGGGCGAAGGTGGCCCGGCACGGGATGGCGGAGGACCCGGTGCTGACCGAGCGGTACGACACGGCCCGCCGGATGCTGTGGAGCGCGCCCTGCGACCTGCGGGCCGCCGAGCAGGCGGTGCTGCGCTACCAGCACGCCGCGGCCGAGGCGCTGACGCCGAGAGAGGACCACGTATGAGCCTGGCCGGGACTCCCTGCCGGCGCCCCGACTGCCCCGGGGCGTACGAGGACATGGGCGGCGGGGAGCTGTACTGCGACAGCTGCGGGATGGCGCCGGAGGCGGCCGCCTCGGAGGTGGTGTCGCCGCCGACCGGGATGACGAGCGCGGCGCGCGGCGGGGCCGGCGGGTCACGGCCCTCGCACCCTTCGCAGCCTTCTCACCCTTCGGTCCCGTCCTCCTCGCGGTCCTCGGCGCGTTCCTCGTCCCGGTCCTCCCGGTCCTCGTCCTCGCGGCGGTCGGTGTCCGGGCGGCTGTCCCGGGCGCTGTCGGGTGCCGTGTCCACCCGGTCGGTGTCGGTGCGCAGTTCGGGCTCCGGCACGGGCGGGTCGGGGCGCAACCGGCTCGGGGCCGGGCTGGTGAGCGTGCCGGAGGTGCCCCGTCCGGATCCTTCGGCGGCGGTCCTGGAGAACCCGGAGGTCCCCGAGCGGAAGCGATTCTGCTCGCGTTCGGACTGCGGTGCCCCGGTGGGGCGTTCGCGCGGGGACCGGCCGGGCCGCACCGAGGGCTTCTGCACCAAGTGCGGTCATCCGTACTCCTTCGTGCCCAAGCTGCGCGGCGGTGACGTGGTGCACGGCCAGTACGAGGTGGCCGGCTGTCTGGCGCACGGCGGTCTGGGCTGGGTGTACCTGGCGGTGGACCGGGCGGTCTCCGACCGCTGGGTGGTGCTGAAGGGCCTGCTGGACACCGGGGACCAGGACGCGATGGCGGCCGCGATCTCGGAGCGGCGGTTCCTCGCGGAGATCGAGCACTCCAACATCGTGCGGATCTACAACTTCGTGGAGCACCTGGACCAGCGGACCGGCTCGCTGGACGGCTACATCGTGATGGAGTACGTCGGCGGCAAGTCGCTGAAGGAGATCGCCAACGAGCGGCGCCGGCCGGACGGCCGCCGGGACCCGCTGCCGGTGGAGCAGGCCTGCGCGTACGGGATCGAGGCGCTGGAGGCGCTCGGGCACCTGCACAGCCGGAACCTGCTGTACTGCGACTTCAAGGTGGACAACGCGATCCAGCAGGCCGACCAGCTCAAGCTGATCGACATGGGCGCGGTGCGGCGGATGGACGACGAGGAGTCGGCGATCTACGGCACGGTCGGCTACCAGGCGCCCGAGGTGGCCGAGCTGGGCCCCTCGGTGGCCTCCGACCTGTACACGGTGGCCCGGACCCTGGCCGTGCTCACCTTCGACTTCCAGGGCTACACCAACGTGTTCGTGGACAGCCTGCCGGACCCCGAGCACATCGAGGTGTTCACCCGGTACGAGTCCTTCTACCGGCTGCTGGTGCGGGCCACCGACCCCGACCCGGACCGGCGGTTCGCCTCGGCCCAGGAGATGGCGGACCAGCTGACCGGGGTGCTGCGGGAGGTGGTCGCGCTGCAGAGCGGCCGGCCCCGGCCGCACCTGTCCGCCCTGTTCGCCCCGGAGCTCCGGGTGCCGGACACCCTGCTCTTCCCGGCCGACCCGGCTCCCGAGGTGTCCGCGCTGGGTGCCCGCCGGGGCACCGGGACAGGCCGCCGGGCCGCCCGGGGGACGGCGGGCCCGGCGGGCCTTCCGCTGCCGGGTGGGCCGCCCGGCGGTGCCGCCGCGCCCCCGCCGCCCCGACCGGACCCGTCACAGCCGGCTCCCCGGGTCCCGGCCGCCCCGGTTTTGGCCGCGGGCCCGCCGGGCGGGGCCCCGCTGACCGGCGGGCTGGGGACCACGGCCACCCATGTGGGCGTCGGGGCCGCCCCGGTGGCGGTGGCCGCGCCCGCGCCGGTCCCGCTGCTGCCGGCGCCCCGGCCGGAACCGGACCCGGGCGACCCGGTGGCCGCGGGCGGGCTGCGCGGGCTGGCCCGGCTGGACGCCCGGGACACCGCGCTGACCCTGCCGGTGCCGCTGGTGGACCCCGCCGACCCCAACGCCGGCTTCCTGGCCGGTCTGCTCGCCTCCGCCCCCGCCGAACTCCTGGGCGCCCTCGCGGCCGCCCCCGCCGACTCGGCCGAGCTGCGGCTGCGCGAGCTCCGTGCCCGGCTGGAGCTCGGCGAACCGGCGGTGGCCGGGCCGCTGGCCGAACTGGAGCGGCGGTACCCGGACGACTGGCGGGTGGTGTGGGCCCGCGGGATCGTGGCCCTGGCCACCGGGGACGACGAGGCCGCGGCGCTGTCCTTCGACGCGATCTACGACGCGTTCCCCGGGGAGCCGGCGCCCAAGCTGGCCCTGGGGCTGTGCGCGGAGATCCTGGGCCAGCTGGACAACGCCGCCGACTACTACCGGCTGGTGTGGATCACCGACCCCGGATTCGTCAGCGCCGCCTTCGGGCTGGCCCGGGTGCAGCTGGCCACCGGGGACCGGGCCGGGGCGGTGCGCACCCTGGAGTCCGTACCGGAGTCCTCGATCCACTACACGGCCGCACGGGTCGCCGCGGTACGGGCACGTCTGCGCGAACGGTCCCCGCGGGAGCCCCTGCTGGCCGACCTGAGGGCGGCCGCCGGGCAGGTGGAGGCGCTGCGGCGGTTCGGGCTGAGCCCGGAACGGCACGAACAGCTGTCCACCGAGGTTCTGGGCTCGGCCCTGGACTGGGTACTGTCGGGTAGCCGGGGTGCCGACCCCGGCCGGACCTCGCTGCTCGGCAGTCAACTCGACGAGCGGGGGCTGCGCTTCGGCCTGGAACGCTCCTACCGCGTCCTGGCCCGGCTGGCGCAGCGGGGCGAGGAGCGGATCGAACTGGTGGAACGGGCAAACCGTTTCCGTCCCCGGACGTGGGTGTGAGTGATGGAGCGGATGCAACAGCCCTCGGGCTGCCCCAGCTGCGCGGAGCCGTTGGAGGAGGGCGACCTCTTCTGCGGCCTCTGCGGACACGACCTCTCCGCGCCGCCGCCACCGCCGGAGGACCGTCCCACCCTGGCCGTGGCCGGTCCCCCGGCCGGGGCGTACGGCCAGGCCGCGCCGGCGCCCGGCTGGGGCAGCGCGGCGGGTGCCGCGCCCACCCTGGTCGGTGACCCGGCGGGCTGGACGCCGCCGCCCGCCCCGCCGGCGGTCCCGGCCCCCGCCCAGGCTCCGGCCCCCGCTCCTGCTTCGGCTCCGGCTTCGGCGCCTGCTCCGGCTCCGGCTCCGGCTCCGGCTCCGGCTCCGGCGTACGTGCCGGCTCCGGCGGCCGCCGAGGCGCCCGGCCCGGAGACCGGCCCGCCCGACGAGGGCTGGGCCGGGCACCGGCCCACCCGCTACGACGGACCGGCCGGGGAGGCCCACGCCGCCGCCCCCGGGGCCTCCGCGCCCGACGGCCCCGGCCCGTACGGCGGCCCGGCCGCCCCCGGCCCGGAGCGGCCCCGGGACCCCTACGCGGGGCACCCGGACAGCCCGGAGCCCCCCGCCGCCCAGCCCCCGGCCCAGGCCCCGGCACCGACCCCAGCTCCGGCCCCCGCCCCCGCACAGCCGCCGGCCGCCCAGGCCGTGGCCGGCGGGAAGACCTGTGTGGCCTGCCGGGCCGGGCGGGTGGACACCGACGGGTACTGCGAGAACTGCGGGCACGCCCAGCCGCGCGAGCGCGACCACGTCGAGGAGGAGCTCGGCAGCGTGGCCGCGGTCAGCGACCGGGGCCTGCGCCACCACCGCAACGAGGACTCCTTCGCGGTGTCCGCGACCGCCCTGCCCGACGGCTCCGCCGCCACCGTGGCCGTGGTCTGCGACGGGGTCTCCTCGGCCAGCCGTCCCGACGACGCCTCCGCCGCGGCCGCGGCCGCCGCCAACGAGGCGCTGCTCGACGCCCTGCCGCGCGGCGCGCACCCCCAGGAGGCCATGCACGCGGCGATCCTGGCCGCCGCCGACGCCGTCAACGCGCTGGCCCCGGAGGTCTCCGGGGCCCAGAACGCGCCCGCCTGCACCCTGGTCGGGGCGGTGGTCGGCAGCGGGCTGCTGACCGTCGGCTGGGTCGGCGACAGCCGGGCCTACTGGGTGCCCGACGACCGGACCGCGCTCCCCCACCGGCTCACCGAGGACGACTCCTGGGCCGCCCAGATGGTCGCGGCCGGTCTGATGGGCGAGGCCGAGGCCTACGCGGACGTCCGCGCCCACGCCATCACCGGCTGGCTGGGCGCCGACGCGTACGAACTGGAGCCGCACACCAAGACCTTCCGGCCGGACCACCCCGGTGTGGTGGTCGTCTGCACCGACGGCCTGTGGAACTACGCGGAGGCCGCGGCCGAACTGGCCGCCGTGCTGCCCGCCGACGCCTCCGAGCGGCCGCTGCACAGCGCCCAGGTGCTGGTCGGGCACGCCCTGGACGGCGGCGGGCACGACAACGTGACGGTGGCCGTGGTCCCGTTCACCCCGCAGGACTGACGGAGAGCCGAAGGAGACCCACCCGTGGCGAACTTCGCCAAGCCCAGCGCCCCCAGGTTCACCGCCGAGGTGTACCAGAACGAGTTCCTGCCGGTGGGCGGTCGGGACGTGCACGCGATCGTGACCGTCACCTCCACCGGCGGGGCGGCGGCCGCGCGGGCGTACGCCCCGCCCGGCTCCGCCGCCGTGGTGGTCATGGTGGACGCCTCCGGGTCGATGGAGTACCCGCCGGCCAAGATGGAGGGCGCCCGGCAGGCCACCGCCGCCGCCATCGACACCCTGCGCGACGGCACCTCCTTCGCGGTGATCGCCGGCACCCATGTGGCCAAGGAGGTGTATCCGGGCGGCGGCCGGCTGGCGGTCGCCGACCCGGTCACCCGGGCCGGCGCCAAGGAGGCCATGGGGCTGCTGCGGTCCGGCGGGGGCACCGCCATCGGCACCTGGCTGCGGCTGGCCGACGGCCTGTTCCGGGGCAGCCCGGCCACCATCCGGCACGGCATCCTGCTCACCGACGGCCGCAACGAGCACGAGGAGCCGGAGCGGCTGCGCGCCACCCTGGAGGCCTGCGCCGGCCGGTTCACCTGCGACGCCCGGGGGGTGGGCACCGACTGGGAGGTCAAGGAGGTGACCGGGATCGCGGGCGCCCTGCTCGGCACCGCCGACATCGTCGCCGATCCGGCCGAACTCGCCGCGGACTTCACCCGCATGATGGAGAAGACCATGGGGAAGGAGGTCGCGGGCGTGAGCCTGCGGCTGTGGACCCCGGTCGGCGCCGAGGTCCGGTACGTGAAGCAGGTGGCCCCGGCCGTCCAGGACCTGACGGACCGGCGCACCGAGGCCGGCCCGCGGGCCGGGGACTACCCCACCGGGTCCTGGGGGGACGAGGTCCGCGAGTACCACGTGTGCGTGCGGGTGCCGGAGGCCTCCGTGGGCCAGGAGATGCTGGCCGCCCGGGTCTCGCTGGTGCGGCCCGGCCCGCCGGGCGAACCGCCCGCCCCGCTGGCTCAGGGACTGGTCCGGGCGGTCTGGACGGACGATCTGGCGGCCTCCACCGCGATCAACCCGCAGGTGGCCCACTACACCGGGCAGGCCGAGCTGGCCCAGGTGATCCAACAGGGCCTGGAAGCCCGCAAACTGGGCGATATCGGCGGGGCCACCGCCAAGCTGGGCCGCGCCGTCCAGCTGGCCAGCGGATCCGGGAACGAGGGGACCGCCAAACTGCTGGCCAAGGTGGTGGATGTGGTGGACGCGGCTGCGGGTACTGTGCGACTGAAGGCGAAGGTGGCGGATGCGGACGAGATGACCCTCGAAACGCGTTCCACTCAGACCGTACGAGTGAAGAAGAACTGACGAGGCCTGCCGCGGGGCGGCAGGGAAGGGGGACGGGGATCCATGCCGACATGCCCGAACGGGCACCAATCGGTCTCCGACGACTGGTGCGAGGTCTGCGGTCACCGCATGGCCGCCCCCGCGGGCGCCCCCGCGGCGCCCTCCTACGGCTACGGCTACCCTCAGCCCGGCGCTGACGCCACCGCCCAGGCCGAGCTCTGCCCGCAGTGCCGGACCCCGCGCGAGGCCATGGCCCCGTTCTGCGAGGAGTGCCGGTACAACTTCCTGACCCGCACGGCCAGTCCGTACTCCCCGCCGCCGCCCGCACCGCAGCAGGCCCCGCACGCCCCGCAGCCGCCGCAGGCCCCGGCGCCGTTCTCCCAGGACCCCTACGACTATCAGGGCTCGCGGCCCTCCCAGGTCAACCGGCCGGCCGAGCCGCTGCCCGGCGGGGACGACTGGCTGCTCCCGCCGCCCGCCCAGCCGGCCCCGGGGCACTACGAGCAGCACCAGCAGCAGGCCCCGCAGCACCACCAGCAACAGCAGCAGCACCAAGGACAGCACCAGGCCCAGCACCAGGGGCAGCAGCAGCACCACCAGGGCCAGCAGCAGTACCAGGGGCACCAGCAGGGGCACCAGGAGCAGTCGCAGCAGCCCGGGTTCCCTGCGCAGGGCGGCGGCAGCTGGTCCGCGACGATCAGCCCCGACCGCTCCTACTTCATGGCGATGATGCAGCGCAGCGGCCCCGAGGCGGCCGGGCTCAACCTGCCCGCCTACTCGCCCGAGCAGCACCTCCCGCTCTCCGGCGGACAGATCACCATCGGCCGGCGCCGCGCCTCCACCGGGGAGTCCCCGGACATCGACCTGTCGGTGCCCCCGGAGGACCCGGGCGTCTCCCACCAGCACGCCGTCCTCGTCCAGCAGCCCGACGGCAGTTGGGCGGTGGTGGACCAGAACTCCACCAACGGCACCACCATCAACGGCGGCGAGGAGCCGATCCAGCCGTACGTGCCGGTACCGCTGAACGACGGGGACCGGGTGCACGTCGGCGCCTGGACCACCATCACCGTCCGCCGCGGCTGACCGCCCCGCCGCTCATCCCGCCGGTCAGCCGATCCCCAGGGGCCACGCATAGGGCCCCTGGGGGTCGTCCAGCCAGGACCACTGGCCCGCTTCGGTCACGGTCACCCCGAACCTCTCCCGGCCCGGCCGGCCCTCGCCCCGCCACAGGTCCAGCGCCTCCCGGGGGTGCATCGCCCCCGCGGTGAGCACCCGCATGAACCGGAACAGCTCGTTCTCCGCCGGGTCGTCGGGCGGCCCGTCCGGATCCGGGGGCGGCGCGGCCCCCGCCCCGCGCAGATGCACGAAATAGGCCGGGGTGTGCAGGAAGCGCCCCTCGGCGAAGCCGGGGTCCCGCACCCGCAGCACGATCAGCCCGGTGGCCAGCGGTGCCAGGATCCGGGCGTCCGGGGCGCACTGGCCCGGCCAGGCGGACGGGATCCTCGGCAGGGTGCAGGTGACGATGATCCGGTCGAACGGCGCCCGGGAGGGCACCCCGCGCTCCCCGTCCCCGGTGACCACGGCCGGGTGGTAGCCGAGCTCCGCGAGATGGGCCCGCGCGGCCTCGGTGATGTCGGCGTCCAGGTCCACCGTGGTGACCTGTCCGTCGCCCACCCGGTGGCAGAGCAGGGCCGCGTTGTAGCCGGTGCCGGAGCCGATCTCCAGGACCCGCTGGCCGTCCCGGACCTCCAGCGCTTCGAGCATCCGGGCCATCAGCGAGGGCTGGCTGCTGGAGGACACCAGCTCCCCGTCCCGCAGCCGGGTGGCCAGCGGGACGTCCGCGTACACCCCGCGCAGCCAGCGGGCCCGCTGGGCCGGATCCGGGTCCCCGCTCCACAGCCGCTCGTGGCCGGCCCCGCGCCCGGTGAACCAGTACGGCACGAACAGGTGCCGGGGCACCGCGGCGAAGGCGGCCGCCCAGGCCGGGTCGTCGAGCGCCCCGGCCGCGGTCAGCTCCCGCACCTGCGCGGCGTGCGCGAGCTCCGGGGCGACCGGGTGCGGGAGGCGCGGTGCGGGCGAGGCGGGCAGGGGCATGTCTCCACTGTCCGCCGCCTCGCCCCCGGCGGCGAGCGGTGGTCCGCCCGCGGGTCCTAGGACCCCGGTCCTCCGTCCGGCCGTCTGAGACGATGGTCGGGTGAATGAGATTCCGCGGGGCACGCTTCAGGAGCAGACCTTCTACGAGCAGGTGGGCGGCGAGGAGACCTTCCGCCGACTGGTGCGGCGCTTCTACCAGGGGGTCGCGGAGGACCCGTTGCTGCGTCCGATGTACCCGGAGGAGGACCTCGGGCCGGCCGAGGAGCGGTTCGCGCTGTTCCTGATGCAGTACTGGGGCGGGCCGACCACCTACAGCAACCACCGGGGCCACCCCCGGCTGCGGATGCGGCACGCCCCGTTCCAGGTGGACGCGGCGGCCCACGACGCCTGGCTGGCGCACATGCGGGTGGCGGTGGACGAGCTGGGGCTGGCGCCGGAGCACGAGGCCCAGCTGTGGAAGTACCTGACCTACGCGGCCGCGTCGATGATCAACACGGCCGGTTAGCCCCCTCGCCGGTCGGTCCCCTCCGGGGGTCAGCCGCGGCGGACCTGGAGGCCGAGGGTGCCCAGGCCGCCGGGGCGGCGGGTCACCACGGACCCGTAGGGGGTGCGCAGCCGCAGCCAGCTCCCGGAGGCGAGCAGCGCGAGCGGTTCGGTTCCGCCGCCGGGGGCGGCCGTGCGGTCCTCGGGGACCGTGGACCGGACCGGTCGCAGGAAGCCCAGGGACTGGGCGGCGTGGGCGGCGCGCAGCGGAAGCTCGCTGTCGCCCAGGGTCCGCGACCAGATCTCCCGGCCGATGCGGTCCCGTTCGGTACGGGTGCGGTGGGCGGCGGGCAGGGCCTCGTCCCGGGCCCGGAACTCGGCCACGGCGGCGGCGAGCGCCCGGCGGACCTCCTCCGGTGCGGGCAGTCCGGGGACCAGCCGCCAGCCGCCGCGGGGCGGCAGCACCCCGGCCCAGGGCGGGCCGGTGACGGCCCCGGGCACGGTCAGGGTGCCTGCGGCCTCGTCCACGGACTCCAGGAGCTCCCCGGCGGACACCGTGCGGTCCAGGGCGGCCGGCTCGGCCAGCCGGGCGGTGCGGATCGCGAGGACCTCGAAGGAGGGCGGACGCCCGAAGACGCCGAGCGCGCCGCCGCCCGCCTGGAGGCGGACGGCGGCGGCCCGGTCGTAGTGCACGAGCCGGCCGAGGAAGGCGGCGAGGTCCGCCGCCTCCCCGGAATCGGCCAGCCGCAGCACCTCGCTCATGCGGCGCGCGCCGGGCCGGCCGAGTCGTCGACGTACGCCTGGAGGAAGTGCCGCTCCTCCTCGGTGATCCGGCGCGGCCGCTGCGCCTCCAGATCGAAGGGGACCACCACGGTGGAGGCCGTCACGTACACGGCCTGCTCGTCCTTGACCTCGTAGGCGATGGTCAGCGAGGCCGCGCCTATCTTGGTCACCCACGACTCGATGGTGACCGGCTCGTGCCGGTGCACCAGCGGGCGCTTGTAGTCGATCTCGTGGCGGGCCACGACGGACCCGCCCTGGAACGACTGCGAACCGTTCCCCGGCGCCAGCCGGAACATGAAGTCGATCCGGGCCTCTTCCAGATAGCGGAGGAAGACCACGTTGTTGACGTGCCCGAAGGCGTCCATGTCCGACCAGCGCATGGGGCACCGGTAGATGTGTCTGGCCACGCTCAGCCTCGCGTGAGCTTCTTGTAGGTGGCGCGGTGCGGCCGGGTGGCGTCCGGGCCGAGCCGCTCGATCTTGTTCTTCTCGTAGGACTCGAAGTTGCCCTCGAACCAGAACCACTTGGACTCGCCCTCGTACGCCAGGATGTGCGTGGCGACCCGGTCCAGGAACCAGCGGTCGTGGGAGACGACCACGGCCGCACCGGGGAACTCCAGCAGCGCGTTCTCCAGCGAGCCCAGGGTCTCGACGTCGAGGTCGTTGGTGGGCTCGTCGAGGAGCAGCAGGTTGCCGCCCTGCTTGAGGGTGAGCGCCAGGTTCAGACGGTTGCGCTCACCACCGGAGAGGACCCCGGCCGGCTTCTGCTGGTCCGGGCCCTTGAAGCCGAAGGCGCTGACGTAGGCGCGGGAGGGCATCTCCACGTTGCCGACGTTGATGTAGTCCAGCTCGTCCGACACGACCGCCCAGAGGGTCTTCTTGGGGTCGATGTTGGCGCGGCCCTGGTCCACGTAGGAGATCTTGACGGTCTCGCCGACCTTGATCTCGCCGGAGTCGGGGGTCTCCAGGCCCTGGATCATCTTGAACAGCGTGGTCTTGCCGGCGCCGTTCGGTCCGATGATGCCGACGATGCCGTTGCGCGGCAGGGTGAAGGACAGGTCGTCGATGAGGACCTTGTCACCGAAGGCCTTGGAGAGGTTGTTGACCTCGACCACGATCGAGCCCAGGCGCGGGCCCGGCGGGATCTGGATCTCCTCGAAGTCCAGCTTGCGCATCTTGTCGGCCTCGGCCGCCATCTCCTCGTACCGGGCGAGGCGGGCCTTGGACTTGGCCTGGCGGCCCTTGGCGTTGGAGCGGACCCACTCCAGCTCTTCCTTGAGGCGCTTGGCGCGCTTCTCGTCCTTCTTGCCCTCGACCTTGAGGCGCTCGGCCTTCTTCTCCAGGTAGGTGGAGTAGTTGCCCTCGTACGGGTGGGCGCGGCCGCGGTCCAGCTCCAGGATCCACTCGGCCACGTTGTCGAGGAAGTACCGGTCGTGGGTGACGGCCACGACGGCGCCCTTGTACTGGGCCAGGTGCTGCTCCAGCCAGTTCACCGACTCGGCGTCGAGGTGGTTGGTGGGCTCGTCGAGGAGCAGCAGGTCGGGGGCCTCCAGCAGCAGCTTGCAGAGGGCCACGCGGCGCTTCTCACCACCGGAGAGGTTGGTGACCGGCCAGTCGCCGGGCGGGCAGCCCAGGGCGTCCATGGCCTGCTCCAGCTGGGCGTCGAGGTCCCACGCGTTGGCGTGGTCCAGGTCGTCCTGGAGCTTGCCCATCTCCTCCATCAGCTCGTCGGTGTAGTTCGTCGCCATCTCCTCGGCGATCGCGTTGAACCGGTTGAGCTTCTGCTTGATCTCGCCGACGCCGTCCTCGACGTTCTCCAGGACCGTCTTGGACTCGTCGAGCTTGGGCTCCTGCATGAGGATGCCGACGGAGTAGCCCGGGGAGAGGTACGCCTCGCCGTTGGACGGCTGCTCCAGACCCGCCATGATCTTGAGGACGGTGGACTTACCGGCGCCGTTCGGGCCGACCACACCGATCTTCGCGCCGGGCAGGAAGTTCAGGAAGACGTCGTCAAGGATCACCTTGTCGCCGTGCGCCTTGCGCGTCTTGCGCATGGTGTAGATGAACTCAGCCAAGAGAAACCGTCCGGCAGATCGATGGTGGGCAGATACATCCCATAGTGCCGTACGTCCATCCCGTGACGGAAACCCGATCCGCCCGGCAGGATGTCCGCGGGAGGGGATCATGGGGAACACGCTGATCGCGCTGACGGCCGCCGTGGTGGGTGTGCTGGGCACACTGCTGGCTCCGGTGCTGTCCCAGCGCATGCTGACACGGGCCCGGTCGGAGGAGTTCGAACGGGCCGAGGAGGCCGCGGCGGGCCAGTGGCTGCGGGAGCAGCGGGCGGCCGAGCGGGACAAGCGGCGCGACTGCTACGTGGCCGCCAACGCCAGCTACCGCCGCTACCGCGTCGAGCTGATGAGGTACCTGTGGCTGGTCCGCGGCGAGGGGCCGAACCCGGCGCCGGCGGCCCCGGCCACCGGGCGGGCGGAGCTGGAGGAGGCCCGGCTGGGCATGCACACGGCCTTCGCGGAGGCCCAGATGATCGCCTCCGACCAGGTGCTCGCCGAGATGGACTCGCTGACCTCGAACCTGGCCCGCACCTACGACCGGATCCTGCGGCTGGAGCGGGGGGAGCCCGCCGACGACGGGTCCTTCCCGGAGATCCACGCCGGTCTGCTGGGCTTCGTCGAGCAGTGGCGGCGGCTGCGGGCCCTGATGCGGACCGATCTCGGTGTCGGGGCGGATCTCGGCGTCGGGGCGGACCTGGGTGTCGGGGCGGACCTCGGGTCCGGGAGCGCGACGGCTCTCGGAGCCGGGGCCGGGTCGGTGGTTCAGCGGGGGCGGTAGACGGTCAGGGCCTCCGGGAGCTTGTCCAGCACCAGACGGGCCGGGGCGATCCCGTACTCGCCGTCGTAGGCGAGCGGGGTGCCCGGCGGGATGTCCGAGAGGTGCAGTCCCTTCAGCCGGGTGGCCACGTGGACGGGGGACCGGGTCAGCGGCCCGGCGAGCGCGGCGGCGAGCAGCCGGGGGCCGGGGCGGCCGCCGCCGTGCACCAGCCGGACGTCCAGCAGGGACTCGGAGAGGCCCAGCCGGCGGCGCGGGGTGGGGCCGTTGCCGTGGTAGGTGCCGTTCCCGGCGAACAGCAGCCAGACCTTCCGGGGGCGGCCGGCCAGCCTCAGCCGGACCGGGCGGCCGGTGCGCAGCACCCGCCAGGCGGCCAGCAGGGCGGCCGGGCCGCCGCCGATCCGGGGTGCCCAGCGCAGCCGGTGGGTGAGCAGTTCCGGATAGACGCCGAGGCTGAAGGTGTTCAGGAACACGCCGTAGTCCCGGGGCACGGTGCCGCGCGGTCCCTCCGGGTCGGCCGCGCCCCCGGAGGCGGCGGCCGCGGGATCCGCCGGAGCGGCCGGGTCCGCGGGGAGTGGGCCGGGGGTGAAGCGGCCCACGCCGACCCGGACGGCGTGCCCCGCGGCGACCGCCCGGCAGGTGTCCTCGACGGTGACCACTCCGAAGTCCTGGGCGAAGTGGTTGAGGGTGCCGCCGGGGAACACGGCGAGCGGGATCCCGGCGCGCAGCGCCGTGCCCGCCGCCGCGTTTATGGTGCCGTCGCCCCCGCAGACGCCGAGGACCAGGGACTTGGAGGCGGCCTCCGTGAGGACCTCGCCCAGGTCCCGGCCGGCGGACTGGACGAGCTCGGCGGCGGGCAGCAGCTCGGCGAGCCGCTCCAGGCCGGCGGCAGCGGCGGTGCCGGAGGCGCTGTTGACGACCACGGTCAGCCCGGCGCCGTCCGGCAGCACCGGGGCGGCGGCCGGCCGCTCGTCCCCGACGGTGATCCGGGCCTCCTCGGCGCCGCGGGCGATCCGCCGGACCACCAGCCCGGCGCCCACCCCGAGCGCGGCTCCGGCCAGGACGTCGGTCGGGTAGTGCACCCCGGTGTAGACCCGGGAGAAGGCCACGGCGGCGGCGACCGGGGCGACGGCCAGGGCCCAGACCGGCGCGGCGGGGGCGATGCCGGTGAGGAAGGCGAAGGCGGAGGCGGAGTGGCCGGAGGGGAAGGAGGTGGTCCAGGGCTGCCGGGCCAGCTGGCGGACGGCCGGCACCCCGTCGAGCACCGGGCGGGTCCGGCGCACCGAGCGCTTGCCGACGATGTTGACCACCGCCGAGGCCAGACCGAGCGAGGCGACCCCCCGCAGGGCCGCGGTCCGGGCCCCGGCGGGCCCGGCCAGGGCCATTCCGGCCGCGATCGATCCCCAGAGCACCCCGTGGTCGGCCGCCCGGGCCAGCCGGGGCAGCACCCGGTCCCCGCCGGGCCAGTGCCGCCCGGCCACCGCGCCGAACGCCGCCAGATCCCATCGGGCGACCGCCCCGCGCCACACACCGTCATTGGTCATTCCCAGCCACTACCCGCATTCCGGGCCCCCATCCGGTGAAATGGATCTCACGGCCCCGGATGGCCCCGGACGGCCCCCGGACAGCCCCGGCGACGGCCGGGAGCGGTCCGGGCGCTCGCCCCGCGCGGTCAGTGGTCGGCCTGCTCCGTCTCGTCCAGGGGGCGCTTGCGGAGCAGCAGGACGACCAGGCCCCCCAGGACCACCAGGCCGACGGCCAGCGAGGCGATCACCGGGGTGGCCTCGGAGCTGCCGCTGGTGGCCAGCCTGATCTCCGGGTCGTCCGGGAAGGACCCCGCACCGGCCGCCCGGCCGTCGGCTCCGCCGCCCGGGCCGGCCGCGGTGCCCGCGCCCGTGGTGACGTTCGCCGCCGCCGGGATCCCGATCGCGGGTCCGGGGTCCCCCGGGGCGCCCTGGGCGGTGAGCGCCCCGGCCGTGCCCGGCTCCGGCCAGAGCGCGGCCGCCACGGCGGTGGCGGCCGAGTCGCTGGATCCGGCGACGATCTGGGCCGGGCTGTTCTCCCCACTGGTGAACACCCGCCCGACCGGCACCTTGGTGGCGCCCTGCACGGTGACCGCCGCCGAACCGTCCGGGGTGCCCGCCGGGACCTCGAAGTACAGCCGGGTGCCGTCGACCGCGGTGCTGACCGGCTGCCCGTCCGCGCCGAGGATCCGGACGCCCATCCGCTGGGCCGCCTGGTCGGGGGTGACGGTGACGCTCTGCGCCCGGGTGCGGACCGTCACCGGACCGATCCGGCTGCCCGCCGGGCCGCTGAGCTCGGCGGGCTGGAGGCTCAGCGAGGCGGGCGGTTCGGGGAGCCGGCGGGCGGCCCGCTGGAGGTAGTCGGCGAGCTTCTCGGCCGCCGGGTCGGTGGCCTCCACGTCGGCCCCCTCGGTGAGCCGCCAGATCGCCACCTGGGTGCCGGCCGCCGCGCTCTCCGCGGTGAGCGCGCCGGCCCCGGCCGCCCGGGCGAGTCCGGTGAGGTCGTTGAGCTGGGGATAGGAGTGCTCCAGCACCCATCGGATCCGGCCCGCCTCGCCGTTCCCGGCGAGCGGGCTGCCGCTCCACGGGGTCTCGGTGTAGCGCTCCTGCGGCTGGGCGAACCCGGCCAGCCCCACCCCGTAGGTCTGGAGCATGCCGCCGCCGTCCACCCGCATCTCGTACAGCCCGGCGGGGATGTGGCGGACGGCGCCGTCGGTGCCGTGCAGGACGGCCTGGCCGTAGGTCTTGAGTCCGTCCAGGACGGCGCTGGCGCCCTCCTGCGGGCGGGTGGGCGCGCCCGCCCCGTCGGACTCGGCGGCCAGCGCCGTGCCCGGGGCCGCGGCGAGCGCGGCGGCGAGCAGGGCGACGGCCAGGGGCCGGCGCACCCCTGCCGAAACGGAGGGACCGGATGGAGCGGGAACGGCAAAGGACACAGTCTTCCCCTTCGGGCCCAGGGCCCTGGCGTCCGCGAGTACCGGGGAATCCTAGCGGTCTCGAACACCTAGACCACCGCCGCCTTCTGAGCTGCCGTCAGCAGCGGGTCCGCCTTGACCACCCGGCGGAAGGCGGCGGTGCCCCGGGTCAGGTCGTGTCCGACGGCCACGGCCTCGATATCGGCCGACAGCCATTTCCGGCCGTCCCGCTCGCCCTCCCGGACCCTCAGCCGTCCGTGCACCACAAGGGGTTCGCCGACCGAGACGGATCCGGCCAGGTTCGCCGCGAGGGCCCGGCGGGCCCATACCGTGTAGAAACTGGTGGGGCCGTCGGCCCAGGATTCCGTATGCCGGTCCCTGAACCTCGGGGTCACGGCCAAACGGAATCTGGCCAATGCTCCATTCGGTGTCTCGCGATAGTCGACCTGGGTGGCCACATGCCCCACCAGCGTCACCACGGTCTCGTGCATCCGGGAACCCCTCCCCCTCGGTCTCGTCCACCGGCGCGGCGGCCGGCACATCACCATGCTGCGCCGGGCCGCCCCCGTCCCCTCCCGCCCTGTGGACTACTGCCGGGTTGTGGACAACCGGTTCCCCCCTGCGGCGACGGTGGCGTACTGCTCCCGGACCTCCCGGTAGCGGAGCAGTTCGGCGGCGACCGGTTCCAGGACCCGGGCGCGGCCGCAGCCGGCGGCGGCCTGCCGGAGCCGGCGTTCGGCGTCCTGGCCGTAGCGGCGGGCGGGTCCGCGGGCCGCGATGGAGCAGGCCCATTCGACCAGCGGGCCGCCGATGATCCCGGCGACCATCAGCAGGACCGGCGGCAGCAGGCGCGGTTCGAGGAGTCCGGCGATCTGGCCGACCAGCCAGAGTCCGCCGAAGATCTGCAGCAGGGTCATGGCGGCCTGGCCGAGCACGGCCGCCGGCCACCAGGCGGGCCGCGGCGGCTTGCCGGTGGGCACCCCGACGGTGACGGCGAGTTCGTCCAGGGCCTCGGGCATCCGTTCGGCGCCGCGGACGGCGGTCTCCCGTACGGCCTGGGCCCAGGGGTCGGGCAGTCCGGCCGAGGCCTCGTCGGCGACGGTGCGGACGGCCTGTTCCACCCGCTGCCGGGCGGTGACCTCCTCCTCCGCGGGCGGTTCCGGCTCGCCGCCGAAGTTCCGGCCGCCGAGAGCCGCCAGGGCGGCGAGCCCGCTGAGTCCGCGGGGGGCGCGGCGGTCCTCGTACCAGCGCCACAGGCGCAGCCAGGGGGTGCCGCAGGCCGTGCCGGCGTTGCGCCGCCAGGCCCGTTCGGCGGCGAGCCCGGCGGCGTAGGCGCCGACGGCCTCGGCGAGCCGGTCCTCGAACTCGGCGCGGGCGCCCTCGCTGATCTCGGGGGCGAAGGCGGTGTGCCCCTCCTCCACGTACAGGGCGCGCAGGCGTCCGGCGGCGCGGTCGACGTCGGCGGCGATCCGCCGGGTGGCGGCGCCGCGTTCCTGGGTGAACTGGCCGAGGAGTTCGCGGAGCTCGCCGACCCCCTCGCCGGTGAGGGCGGACAGGGCCAGCACGGTGGCGCCGGGGTCGCCGTGCTCGCCGAGGGCGATGCCGTCCTCGTCGAGGAGCCGGCGCAGGTCGTCGAGGACCAGGTCGGCGGAGTCCCCGGGGAGCCGGTCGATCTGGTTGAGGACCACGAAGGTGATCTCGGCGTGGCCGGCGAGCGGCCGCAGGTACTTCTCGTGGAGCACGGCGTCCGCGTACTTCTCCGGGTCCACCACCCACACCACGGCGTCGACCAGGGCCAGCACCCGGTCCACGTGGTCCCGGTGGGCGCCGACCGCGGAGTCGAGGTCGGGCAGGTCGACGAGGACCAGTCCCTGGAGGGTCTCGCGCAGGTCGCCGTCCGCGGTGTCGCGGGGGCGGCGGCGCAGCCGGCCGGGGATCTCCAGCCGGTCCAGGAGCCCGGCCGCGCCGTCGGTCCAGCTGCACGCGATGGGCGCGGCGGTGGTCGGCCGGCGCAGACCGGTCTCCGAGATCTGCACCCCGGCGAGGGCGTTGAACAGGGTGGACTTGCCGCTTCCGGTGGCCCCGGCCACGGCCACCACGGTGTGCTGGGAGGAGAGTCCGCGGCGGGCCGCGGCCTCGTCCAGGACCCGGCCGGCCTCGGCGAGGGTCTTTCCGTCGAGGCGGGTCCGGGACAGTCCGACGAGTTGGCGCAGCGCGTCGAGCCGGGTCCGCAGGGCCTGCCCCTCGGGGCTGAGCGGGGGCGGGGCGGGGGTCTTCCCGCCGTCGCTGCCGGCGCCGGAGACGGCGCGGACGAGGGCTTCGTCGGTGCCGTCGTCCGCACCGTCCGCCCCGTCCTCGGCCTCGGCGAGCCGGCGGGCGATCAGCCCGTCGTCCCAGCGGTCGTCCCAGCGGTCGTCGGTGTCGTCGGTGTCCTCGGTGAGCGCGGTCACCTCATCACCTTTCCTTCTGGAGTACGGAGAGCGCGGCGATCAGCTCGGCCTGCGGCTCCGCCGTGACTTCGAGTGCGTCCAGGGGGGCGAGCCTGCGGTCGCGTTCGGCCCGCAGGACCGCGTCCAGGTGCTCGCCGACGAGTTCCCCGCCGCGGTCGCGCAGGCGCAGTGCGGCCTGGGCGCCCATCCGCTCGGCGAGCTTCTCGCCGGCGGCCCGGGCCCGTTTCCCGCCGAGCAGGGCGGCGACCAGCAGGGCGGCCACCCCGTCGGGGTCGGGGGCGGGCTGCCGGTCGAGCCGGGAGACCTCCTCCTCGGCGAGTTCCTCCAGGACCCGGCGCCAGCGCCGGACGGCCATCCCGATCCGTTCGCCCGCCTCCCGGTCGGGGCCCGGCAGGGGGATGCCGGCGGCGGCCGGTTCGCGGCGCCAGGCGGCGGCGATCCGTTCGTCGGCGGCGGCCACGGCGCACTGGATGAGCGCGGTGAGGCTCTCGGCGAGCGAGTCGAGGAGTTCGTCGGCGCTGGTGTCGAGGGGGTAGCCGCGCCAGCGGGTGAGGGCGTCGCCGGCCAGCACGGCGCCCTGGTCGAGCCGGGTGCGGACCCGTTTGCCCTCCTTCTTGTACGCGTCCTCGACGGCGCCGGTGAGCCGTACGGCGGCGGCGTGCTGGGCGGCGACGGCGGAGGCCAGGGCAGGCAGCCGGCGGCGGAGGGAGTCCAGGACCCCGTTGGCGGTCCGGCCGACGGCCTGCTGGCGGGCGGCCGGGTCCTGGGCGTGGTGGATCAGCCAGGCGGCGAGCGGGGCGACGGCGGTGGCGGGCAGGAGTCCGCCGCCGCCGGCCGATTCGGGGAGTTCGGGGACGGTGAAGCGGGGTACGTCGCCGAGTCCGGCCCGGGTGAGGAGGGCCCCGTACTGGCGGGAGACCTCGCCGAGCACCTGGTGCGGCACCCGGTCCAGGACGGTGATCAGGGTCGCCTTGTACTCCTTGGCGGTGCGCAGCAGGTGCCAGGGGACCGAATCGGCGTAGCGGGAGGCGGTGGTGACCATGACCCAGACGTCGGCGGCGCAGATCAGCTGGGCCGCCAGGTTCCGGTTGTCCACCACCAGGGAGTCGATGTCGGGGGCGTCGAGCAGGGCGAGGCCGCGGGGCAGGCTGCCGACGGTCTCGATGCGGAGCTCGCGGGGGCCGGCGGCGCCGGACGGGCCGGTGCGCCGGGCGCCGCGGCCGGTCCGGCCGCGGGTCGCGGAGCCGGTGCGGCTGCCGGTACGCCCGCTGGTGCGGCTGCCCCCGGAGGTGGAGCCGGGGCCGCCGGAGCGGCCGACGGATCCGCCCAGGAGGCTGCCGTCCTCCTCGGTGCCGTCGCCCCAGACCCGCATCAGATCGGGCAGGACCCGCATCCCGGCGAACCAGTGGTGGTCGTCCGGATGGCAGACGAGGACGGGGGTGCGGGTCGTGGGCCGGAGCACCCCGGCCTCGCTGACCTGCCGTCCGACGAGGGAGTTGACGAGGGTGGACTTGCCCGCGCCGGTGGAACCCCCCACCACGGCGAGGAGCGGGGCCTCGGGGGCTTTCAGCCGGGGCACCAGGTAGTCGTCGAGCTGCGCGAGCAGCTCCGTTCTGGTCTGGCGGGCGCGCGGAGCGCCCGGAAGGGGCAGCGGCAGACGCACGGAGGCGACCCGGTCGCGCAGGGCCGAGAGGGCATCGAGCAGCTGAGGCCGAACATCCAAGGTCACCACATGCGAAGAATGCCCAATTTGAGAGCCTTTTTGAAGCTTATAGGCCCTCTGCGCGCCGACCGCCACTCCGAACGGACATAGCGGAGACATGGTGCGACTGGGGCGCAGGCATAACGAGTGCACAACACCCGAGGCGACGCGGCGCAAAAGCGATGCGCGAATCGCATCTGCCTGCGATTATCGGGACCGCTTCACCGAACCTCCACATCGTGGCACGCGGGTGAAGCAACCGGGACAAGGCGACGGGAGCCCTATCCTTGACCCGGCTCACGGTCACCTTCCGGCCCCCGTAGCTCAGTGGATAGAGCAGGTGCCTTCTAAGCACTTGGCCGCAGGTTCGAGTCCTGCCGGGGGCACTCCACGCACCACCCCGAAGCCCTCCCAGCGGAGGGCTTCCGTGCAGGTCAGCGGCACACTAGCGCACCACGGGTAGCGGTGAAGTAAGGCCGGTGTCGAACGCCCCTCGCGAAGGGCTGCTCGTCACCGCGCCGGCGGTGACATTGGCCGTATCTCGTCTGCCGCCCCCCGCCCCCGTACAGGCTTAATGATGCTCCCGCGCCTGCACTGCGCAGACGGTGGCGACGACAGCACGGGGGATCATGGATCACGCAGACGGCACCGGCGTACCACCTCCCGGGACACGTCCCGGGCCTCCTCCGCAGCTTCCGGCCCGGCCCCCGGCTCAGCCGCCTCCTCAGATCCCTCCGATGCCGCTGCCTCCCCGCAGGGGAAAGCCGCTGGAACTCCGGGTACAGCGGCAGATCCTGTGGGTGGGGTCGGCTGCGGTGCCGTTGCGCAATGTCAGCTGGGTCGAAGTGTTCCGGCTGAAACCCGCCTGGGGCAAAGCCGGCGGCTTCTTCCTGCTGCTGGTGCTCGTCGCCGCCCTGGTCTCCCGGCTCGACTCCACAAGCCTGGGCCTCCGGATCGGCGGCTCCGGCCCGGCCGTCCTCGCCCTGTTCGCCTTGGTCGTGGTCTGCGCCGTCCTGCTCTCGTCGAGGAAGCCGGTACTGGTCGTGGAGCTGAACAGCGGTTCCAGGGCGGTCCTGACCCTGCCGACCATGGATGAACTACGGGCGATCGCCGGCCAGATCGTGTACGCGATCGACCACCCGGAGTACGAGTTCTCCGCTGTCCTCGAACAGCACAACACCACGAACAACTTCGGCTCCGTCATCAACATGAACGGCGGCAGAGGAAACACGGGGATCAAACTGTGAGCGACACATCGAACAACTTCGGCACCGTCGTCAACATGAACGGCGGCACGGGAAACACCGCCGTCAACCACGGCACCGTCGTCCACAACCACGGCACCGCCCAGGACACCGAGCTGCAGGCCGCGGTGAGGGACCTCATCCGCCTCCTGGAGGAGCTGCGCCCCGAACTCACCCCGGACCAGGCCCAAACCGTGGAGAACGCGTTGCCCGCGCTCACCCCCGACCGGGACGCCCTGCGCGAGCGCGGCATGATCCTCGCGTCCGTCGCGCAGATCGCGGCGACCGTGGGCGAGGTGGGCAGGCCCGTCGTGGAGGCGATGGGGCGGCTGCTCGGACTGCTGGGCTGACCCGTTCACGCAGGTGAGCGGCACCCTCACCGGTGCGCCGCAGTGGTGGCGCAAGCCTCTGGTCAGACGGCTATGCCGTGGATTTCACGGGTGGTGCGGCGGGATTCGCGGGCCAGGGCGCGGATCTCCTCGTCGATGTCCACCACGACCGGGGCCATCGCCACAGGGTCCACCGCCACCGGGTCCACCGCGGCCGGGTCGGCCGGGTCCAGGGAGTCGAAGACGCGTTCGGCCGCCGAGTCCAGGGTGGCGAGGACCCATTCGTCCAGGTCGGTGCCGAGGCGTTCGGCCGCCTTCGTCCAGGAGGCGTAGCGCTCCGCGGGGACGGCGAGCTGGCGCCGGGGGGCCGGGCGGTCGCGCAGCGGATCCTCGACGCCGCGGGCCTCGCGCAGCGCGGAGCGCAGCTGCTTGGTGGTCCACCGGCCCTCCTCGGCCAGGGTGAGCCAGCGGTCCTGGTCCTCCACCGCCAGCGAGGCGACCTCGGCGTGGTGCTGGAAGGTCAGTTTGGCCCGGCGCCGGCCCATGTCGAAGCGGCGGGCGATCCAGGCGTAGTTGCGGAGGGTCTGGTAGCGCAGGCCGGCGGCCTGGATGCCCTGCTGGTAGCGGTCCCCGTAGTGGTCCTTGCCGTAGGCCAGCCAGTCGCCCAGCCACCAGGAGGAGGAGTCCACGACCCCGGCCAGCTGGCGGCCGGCCCGCTGCCACTCCTCGAAGGTGAACACCACGGGCAGTTGGAGGCCCACTCTGGTGGTGAGCACCTGCTCGGTCCCGGGCTGTCCTGGGCGCATCGTGCGCTGCGGGGGAATCAGCCTCGACACCTGCGGGCCGGGACGGGCGGGCGTTTTCGTTCCGACACCGGTGCTGTTGGCCAGGTTCACGAGCACGTCCTCATTTCAGCCGACTGTGTGCACGCTGGAGGACACATCCTTTTCCGTCAGGCCGCATGGCCTGAAGGTGGGCACTGATACCTTGTCAAGTTCTCTCCGGCCGCACTGGAGCCGGCTTCTAGGCCACCCGCTCCAGGATCCGGCGGCGGCGCTCCCGGGTGAAGTCGACGGTGTTCGCCCGGGCCGACTGCCGGTCCGTGAGGTAGCGGAGCACCGCCAGCACCCGGCGGTTGTCACCGGGGCTGCCGGGGATGTCCAGCTTGTCGAAGACCGCCGCGACCCGCTTCTCCACCGTGCCCGCCGAGACCACCAGCCGCTCGGCGATGGCGCTGTTGGTGCGGCCCTGGGCCATCAGCGAGAGCACCTCCAGCTCGCGTTCGCTGAGCAGCCCGAGCCCTTCGGCCGGGCGGCCGCCGAGGCCGTGGGAGGCGCCGGTCGCGAGGGCGCCGACCATCCTCGGGTCGACCACGGTGCCGCCGCGGGCGATCTGGTCCAGGGCGCCGAGCAGCTGCTCGGCGTCGGTCATCCGGTCCTGGAGCAGATAGCCCGTGCCGGCCCCGTCACCGGCGAACAGCCGGGCCACGTGCTGGGGTTCGGGTGCGGAGGAGAACAGCAGCACCCCGGTGCCCGGGTGCCCCTCGCGGGCGGCCAGCGCCGCGCCGACCCCCTCGTCGTTCCAGGTGGGCGCCAGCCGGACGTTGGCCAGCAGCACGTCGGGGCGATGCGTGTCGATCAGGGCGGGAAGCACCCTGGCGTCGTGCACCGCCGCCGCCAGTTCGTGTCCCCGGTCGCCGAGCACGTGCGCCAGACCCGCCCGCAGGATCGCGGAGCCTTCGGCGATGACGAGTCTCATGGTGGATCACTTCCTTAGGCCGTGACCTGGATCGGGATCGGGGGCTGGATCGGGGTCGGGGGCTGGATCGGGGTCGGGGGCTGGATCGGGGTCAACGCCTGCGGTACATCTCGGCGGTGAGGAAGGCGAGTTCCAGGGACTGGGAGCGGTTCAGGCGCGGATCGCAGGCGGATTCGTAGCGGTCCGTCAGGTCGCCGAAGCGGACCCGGGCCCCGCCGCCCACGCACTCGGTGACGTCGTCGCCGGTGAACTCCAGGTGGATTCCGCCCGGGTGGGTTCCCAGGCCCCGGTGGACCTCGAAGAAGCCGGTGACCTCGTCCACGATGTCGTCGAAGTGCCGGGTCTTGTGCCCGGAGGGCGCCTGGAAGGTGTTGCCGTGCATCGGGTCGCAGACCCAGGCGACCGGCGCGCCCTCCGCCCGGACCCGTTCCACCAGCGCGGGGAGCCGCTCGCGGACCGCTCCGGCGCCCATCCGGACCACGAAGGTGAGCCTGCCGGGGTCGCGCTCGGGGTCGAGCCTGTCGATCAGGGCGAGGACCGTGTCCGGGGTGGTGGTCGGGCCGAGCTTCACCGCGATCGGGTTGGCGATCTTCGAGAAGTAGTCGATGTGCGGGCCGTCGATGTCGCGGGTGCGCTCGCCGACCCACAGCAGGTGGCCGCTGGAGGCGTAGGGGCGGCCGTCGGCCGGGTCGGTCCGGGTGAGGGACTGCTCGTACTCCAGCAGCAGGCCCTCGTGGCTGACGAAGAACTCCACCGCCTGCATGGCGCGTTCGTCGGCTCCGCAGGCCCGCATGAAGGAGAGGGCCTGGTCGATGTGGTCGACGAGACGGGCGTAGCGGGCGCCGACCGGGGAGTTCCGGACGAAGTCCCGGTTCCACAGGTGGGCCTGGTGGAGGTCGGCGTCGCCGCCGGTGGTGAAGGCGCGGACCAGGTTCACGGTGGACGCGGCCGCCTGGTACATGCGCAGCATGCGGCCCGGGTCCGGGATGCGCTGGGTGCGGGTGAACTCGTGGCCGTTGACGGCGTCGCCTCGGTACGCGGGCAGGGTGATGCCGTCGCGGGTCTCGGTGGGCTGGGAGCGCGGTTTGGCGTACTGGCCGGCCATCCGGCCCATCTTGACCACCGGGACGCTGCCCGCGTAGGTGAGGACCAGGGCCATCTGGAGCAGGGTGCGGACCTTCGCCCGGACCGCCTCGGCGGTGACGTCGGCGAAGGTCTCGGCGCAGTCGCCGCCCTGGAGGAGGAAGGCCTCGCCCCGGGAGACGGCGGCCAGCCGCTCCTTGAGGGTCCGGCACTCCGCCGCGGAGACCAGCGGGAGGGCCGCGTCGAGCTGGGCCCGGACCACGTCCACGGCCGACCGTACGGGCCAGTCGGGCTGCTGGGCGGCGGCCCGCCGCTGCGGGGTCCACAGTCCGGTGTCGGTCGGGTCGGTGCCGGTCGGGTCGGTGCCGTCCGGTGCGGCCGGCCCCACGGGGGACGCGTCCGGGAACCGCTCCGCCGCCGTTGCTTCGATTACGGTCGTCATCTTCCGCTGTCTCCCATGGTTTCGTCGGCTTCGTACCGCGTGGACGCCCGGCGGACCTCAGCCCGGGACCGGTACGGCGGTGCGCCGGTCGATCAGGGCCGCGAGGTCGGTCAGGGTGGGGGTGCGGGCGAACTCGTCGATCGACAGCCGCCGCTCCAGCGCGATCACCAGCCGGGCGGCGGCCCGTGAGGTGCCGCCGATCCGGAAGAAGTTGTCGGTGCGCTGGATGCGGTGCACAGGCACGTCGAGCGCCTCGGCCCACAGTCCGGCGAGTCTCCGCTCGGTATCGGTACCGGGCAGACCGCCGGCCGTCGGGCCGTGCTCGTCCGTGTCGTCGGTCATGTGCGTCGCCTCCACCAGGATCTGGGCCTCCGCGTGCGCCGGGGTGGCGTCACGTCTTCATGGGGAAGACATTAGGCAGAGGTCTTATCAGGCCGATATCGGTCCACTTCCGGGGGGGCGCGCGGGGAGTGATGCGGAAGGAATGCGGAGAATTCTGGGCGGGTCGGGGGCCGGAAAGAGACGGTCCGGGGGGAAGGGTCAGTCCACGCCCTCCAGGAGGCGGTGCATGGCACCGATACGGTCCGCCAGGCCGGCCACCTCGGTGCGCAGCGCGTGCCGGTCGGCCTCGGCGCGCTCTGCCGTACGGCGCTCCCGGGCCAGGCCGTTGGAGAGCCAGAGCAGGCTGGTGGCGACCAGGGCGGCGCCGGCCAGCAGGGTGGATCCGGCGAGGACCGCTCCAGCGGTGGATTCCATGACGAACTCCTTCTCGGGTGGGAAAGTGGCAGCGATTATCGGCGAATCTACGCGCGCGCGGGCGCGGGCGCCATGGAGGAAATCCTCCGTCTTCCTCCGGTGCTTTCCGGGGAGTGCTCCGGCGTTTTCCGTGGTCTATCGGGGTGTTCCGGCTTCTGCCCGGCGGGCCGGGGTCCAGCAGAAAGCCCCCCGCGGACCGCGTCGGGTGGACGGGTCGGCGCGGGGGGCACGGCGGCGGGAGCGGGTTACTCGGCGGCCGTCTGGAGGGCGACGGCCGGGGCGAGTTCGCGCTCGGCCCGTCGCTGGATGATGGAGTCGGCGATCTCCCCGCTGCGGACGGCGATGTTCGACAGCAGCGAGGAGGTCAGCCCGTGGGTGTGCTCGGTGCCGCCCTGGAGGTAGATGCCGACCGGCAGGTCGGGGGTGGTGACCAGCCGGTAGTCGCGCTCCAGGCGGTGTCGGCCGGACTCGTCGCGCAGGCAGTAGCGGTCGAGGTCGCCGAGCAGCACGGCCGGGTCCAGGGCGTCGTAGCCGGTGGCGAAGACGATGAGGTCCACGTCCAGGACCGGCGGCCGGCCCTCCAGCTGGGAGGCCAGGTGGACCCGGGTGCCGGTGGCGGTGTGCTCCACCGAGCGGACCTTGGTCAGGTTGCGGAAGGACAGCCGGCGGCTGTCCCGGACCTCCTCCTCGTACTGGACCTGGTAGAGCTCGCGGATGATGGCGTCGTCGGCCACGCCGTAGTTGGTGTTCCGGTGGTAGCGCCAGAAGGCGTCCCGGGCCTCCTCGGTGCCGTGGTAGTACTCGTCGACCGCCTCCGCGTCGAACACCTGGTTGGCGAAGGGGGTGTCGTCGGCGACCGAGTAGCCGTACGAGGGCATGATCGCGGTGACCTCGGCGTGCGGCAGCCTGTCGTACAGGAACTTGGTGATCTCGGCGGCGCTCTGGCCGGCCCCGACCACCGCGACCCGGCGGAGCCGGTCCGGCTCGGCCTCGGCGTAGCGGGCGAGGAACTCCGAGCTGTGCCAAACCCGTTCGTGCCGTGTGATGCCCTCGGGCAAGCGTGGGACCAGGCCGGTCGAGATGACCACGTTGCGGGCGTTGACGGTGCGGACCCCGCCCGCCGGGTCGCCGACGTCGATCTGGAGGTACTCGGGGGTGCCGTGGGCGGCCTCCGGGGGCAGCCGTATGCCGGTGACCGGGGAGGAGTAGGTGACGGCGTTGCTGATGCTGGACTCGGCCCACTCCAGGTACTGGTGGAACTCGGCGCGGGTCGGGAAGAAGTCCTGCCGGTTGACGAACCGGGCGAGCCGGCCGGAGGAGTGCAGGAAGGAGACGAAGCTGAACCGGGACACCGGGTTGCGGAAGGTGACCAGGTCCTTGAGGAAGGAGATCTGCATGGTCGCCTGCGGCAGCAGCATGTTGCGGTGCCAGCCGAAGCGGGGCTGCTTCTCGAAGAACGCCGAGGTGATCGGGTTCGTGAGCACGTTCGCGCGGTGTTCTTCGAGCGAGATGGCGAGGGCCAGGTTGGACGGGCCGAAGCCGATGCCGACGACGTCGTAGATCTCGTGTTCGCGAGCGTTCATGGATGACTCTCCCACGGGCATGGAGGGGGTGGATTTCGGGTGCTGGGGACCGGGGTTCACGCGGCGGGTGCCGCGTGCCGGATCTCCTGGGTGGTGCACTTGACGCTGCCGCCGGCCTTGAGCAGCTCGGAGAGGTCGACCCCGACGGGCTCGAACCCGTGGTCGCGCAGCCGGGCCGCGAGGCCGGTGGCGGTCTCCGGCAGGTAGACGTGCAGGCCGTCCGAGACGGCGTTGAGGCCGAAGGCCTCGGCGTCGGCGTCGTCGACGAGGACGGCGTCGGGGTAGAGCTCGCGGAGCACCGCGCGGCTCTCCTCGGAGAACGCGCCCGGGTAGTACATGACCTCGGTGTCCGAGAGGGCGGCCAGGGCCACGTCGAGGTGGTAGTAGCGGGGGTCGACCAGGGTGAGGCTGACGACGGGGACGCCGAGCACCCGCTCGGCCTCGGCGTGGGCCCGCGGATCGGTGCGGAACCCGGTGCCGGCGAGCACGGTCCGGCCGACCACGATGTAGTCGCCCTCGGCCTCGTTGACGTACTCGGCCTCGGTGACCTCGGGATAGCCGCGGTCGGTGTACCAGCGGTGGTAGGCGGGGGCCTCGGCGGTGCGCTCGGGGTGCCGGAAGCGGGCGATCAGGACCCGGTCGTCGACCACGGTGGCGCCGTTGGCGGCGAAGACCATGTCGGGCAGGCCCGGCAGGGGTTCGACCAGTTCGACGGTGTGGCCGTGGTCCAGGTAGAGCCGGCGCAGGGCCTCCCACTGGGCCACCGCCAGATCGGTGTCGACCGGCTTCCCGGGGTCCATCCAGGGGTTGATCGCGTAGGTGACGTCGAAGTGGGTCGGACGGCACATCAGGTAGTGGCGGGGGGTGGCCCGCCTGGCGGGCCGGATCGGCTGGGGCTCGGACAAGGGTCCTCTTCCTCTCGGAGGGCGGGATGGCGGGATTTCTCTCTTTCCGGCGACGCTATGCGGCGGGGTTTTCGTTTGGTTATCGCCGCATTCAGCACCGGTTCAGGCGGCATCCCGCTCGATGGGGCAGCTCATGCAGCGGGGGCCGCCGCGGCCGCGGCCGAGCTGGTCGCCGCGGATCTCCAGCACCTCGATGCCGTTGTCACGGAGCATCCGGTTGCTGTTCTCGTTGACCTCGTACGCGATGACCGTGCCGGGGGCGAGGGCCAGCAGGTTGCAGCCGTCGTTCCACTGCTCGCGCTCGGCCGCGTAACCGCTCTGGCGGGCCTGGAGGACCCTGACCCGGTCCAGGCCCAGGGCCTCGCCGACGGCTCCGAAGAAGTCCTTGTTCTCGGTGACCCGGGGGTGCTGGTGCCGGCCGGGGGTGAGGGTCCAGGAGCGGAGCGCGTTCCGGTCCAGTCCGGCGAACAGGGTGAAGGCGTCCCGGTCCACCATGGTGAGGACCGTGTCCAGGTGCATGTAGGCGCGGGCCTTGGGGAGTTCCACGGCGATGACCCGGTGCGCGGAGCCGGTCCGGAACAGCCGGCGGGCCAGCAGCTCCACCCCGGCCGGGGTGGTGCGTTCACCGAGGCCGATGAGGACGGTGCCGTGGCCGAGGACCAGGACGTCGCCGCCCTCGATCGAGGCCGGGGCGGTGGCCTCGCCGTCCAGCCAGCGCTGTGCGCCGGACTCGGCGAACATCGGGTGGTAGGTGTAGATCGCCTCGTAGTTGACGGTCTCGCGCTTGCGGCCCGCCATCATCATCGGGTTGACCGACACCCCGTCGTAGACCCAGCAGCTGGTGTCCCGGGTGAAGAGGGAGTTGGGGAGCGGGGCGAGGACGAAGTCCTCCTCGCGCATCAGGTCCAGGCCCAGCGACCGCAGACCGTGCGGGCCGCGCTCGCCCAGGGCCTCCACCAGCTCGCGCTTGTTGAGGCCGCCGAGCAGATGGGTGGCCAGCTCGTCCGGGCCCATCGCGGACAGCACCTGGCCGGTGAGCCGGGCGAGCGCGGGGCCGAGGTGCGGCTGCCGTTCGTCGAGGACCCGGTCCAGGACGAAGGAGACGGCCCGGTCGTCCTTGACGGTCTCGGCGAGCAGTTCGTGCAGCAGGTGGACGGTGATCCCGCGGTCGCGCATGAGCTGCTGGAACGCCCGGTGCTCCTGCTGGGCCCGGGACACCCATACGACGTCGTCGAAGAGCAGTTCGTCCTTGTTGGCCGGGGTCAGCCGCTCGAACGCGAGACCGGGCTCGTGCAGGATGACCTGTTTCAGTACACCGATCTCAGAATCCACATGGAACATGCTTCTCTCCTGACTTCGACACGGAGCGGTGCCGACTCCGAAGGCGAAGCTAGGCCGAGCGGTTTCCCTTTCGGTATCGGATTCCTTTCGGCAAGGGGGAAGCCGGTCCGATAACGAATCAAAATCAGCCGTCCCTAGTGTTCTCGGCAGACGGAACAACCCGCCGCCGAAAGGACGGATCCACGATGTTCGTACCCCCCCAATACCGCGAGCCATCGGGCTCGTGGATGGTCGACCTCATACGGAACAATCCGCTGGCCCTCATGGTCCACAACGGAAGCCCCTTCACCGGCCCCTTCGCCACCCACCTGCCGGTGATCTGGGATCCGGCGACGACCGGGGAGTGGGCCCCCGACCTGGCCGGCTCCACCCTGCTGGGCCATATGAACCGGTCCAACCCGCACTGGGCGGCGGTGGAGTCCGGAGAGGTGGCCCTGCTCACCTTCACCGGCCCGCACGGCTATGTCTCGCCCACCGTGTACGGGAAGGCCACCGCGGCCCCGACCTGGAACTTCACCTCGGTGCACGTCCGCGGCACCATCGAGAAGATCGACTCCCCGGGCCCCTCCGAGGACACCCTGGAGGTCGTGAAGGCCACCGTGCGGGCCTTCGAGAAGGACTTCGGGGACCACTGGGACATGACCGGGTCGATCCCCTACTTCCGCAAGATCCTCCCCGATGTGGGGGCCTTCCGGTTCACCGTGACCGGGGCCGACGGAATGTTCAAGCTCAGCCAGGAACAGGCGCCGGAGATCCAGGACCGGGTGCACCGGTCCTTCAGCGAACGGGACTGCGCCCGCCACCGGGCCGCGGCCACGCTGATGGCGAGCCTGCCGTGAGCAGCACCCACGGCGGCACCCGGCAGTTCTCGCCGAACTTCGACATGGGGATCCGCGCCGCCGCCCTCCTGGTCTCCAGGATGATCGCGGCCCGGCTGGCCGCATTCGTCGGCCGGCGCCGAGCGGGCCGGCCGCGATGAATTCCGGGGGC
The DNA here is from genome assembly GCF_055576225.1 of Streptomyces sp. NPDC033845. Lineage (NCBI taxonomy): Bacteria > Bacillati > Actinomycetota > Actinomycetes > Kitasatosporales > Streptomycetaceae > Streptomyces > Streptomyces sp. NPDC033845. Next base: position 899,935 of record NZ_JBVIRI010000001.1, read on the forward strand.
CGGCGCGGGACTTTCTCGCACTCCGCCCACGCGGTCTTCTTCAGACATCGAAAGTTCGCCTTTCACCTGACCGACAGAATTTCCAGTTCATTCAGAGGAGGATTGTCATGACGGCCATCACGGCTACCGGTCTGCGCAAGGCATACGGGGAGCACAAGGTCCTGGACGGGGTGGACCTGTCCATT